>JAAFHI010000167.1 GCA_013298335.1 Actinomycetota bacterium | reverse complement strand
GTCGCCGCTGCTCAGGAAAAATATTGGTCTGGCGTATCTCCCGGTCGAAATGGCCGCGGTCGGTACGGCGTTCTCCGCGGTGGTGCGCGGGCGCGAAGTTCCCTGTCGCGTTGTCGCCACCCCGTTCTATAAAAGACAAAAGTAGTCCCGAGGTTTCAGGCCGCCGGCCGCAGGTTCTTCACGGAATCTGTCGCTCGCGGGTTGCGGCTCGCGGCTCGAAAGCAAAACCACGAGGCAATCAGTTATGGCGAACTACCCGGATGATTTGCAGTACACCAAAGACCACGAATGGATCCGCGTCACGGGCGACAGCGGACGCGTCGGCATCACCTACTACGCGCAGGAGTCGCTTGGCGACGTCGTGTACGTTGACCTTCCCAAGGTCGGCGTCAAGGTGACGGCCAACGAACCGTTCGGCTCGGTCGAATCGGTCAAGGCCGTGAGCGAACTGTTCTCGCCGGTCAGCGGCGAAGTGGTCGAAATCAACGAAAAACTCAACGACTCCCCCGAACTCGTCAATTCCGTCCCCTACGAAGACGGCTGGATGATCGTCATCAAGCTCTCCAACACGAGCGAAGTTGACGCCCTGCTGTCGGCGGCGGAATACGAAGATTTTCTGAACGAAAAATAGGTTTCAGGTGTCGGGTGTCGGGTTTCAGGTGAAAACCGGTTTTGAGCGCCCAGTGTTGAGTTCCAAGCCGACCATCGTTTTTGAACTCAAAACGAAAAGCTCAGCATCTAAAATTTCGCCTTGACCTGAAACCCGACACCCGACACCCGATACCTTCCCATGAGATACATTCCGAACGCCATTGCCGAACGCGACGCCATGCTCGAAGTCATGGGCGTCGCGAACATCGCCGAACTCTTCCGGGGCATTCCCGAGCACCTGCGGTTGAACCGCGCGCTCGACCTGCCGCCCGCGCAGAGCGAACTCGAACTCATCGAGTCCTTCAGCGAAATCGCCGGACAGAACCGTAATCCCGAAACCTTCACGTCGTTTCTGGGCGCGGGCGTGTATGACCACGTCCGACCGCTCATCATCGACACCCTCGTTTCGCGGTCCGAGTTCTACACGTCCTACACGCCGTATCAGCCGGAAATCAATCAGGGCACGTTGCAGGCGGTTTTCGAATACCAGACCTTCATCTGCCAGTTGACCGGAATGGCCGTGTCGAACGCCTCGATGTATGACGGCGCGACCTCGCTCGCGGAGGCCATGCTGATGGCCGTGCGGACGACCAACCGTTACCGGGTCGTGATGGCCGGCGGGATTCATCCGGAATACCGCGCCGTGTGTGAAACCTACGCCCACCGGGCCGGAATCGAGATCGTCATCGCCGAAGTCAACGACAGCGGCACGACGGCGGCCTCCGATCTCGCGGTCGATGACAAGACGGCCTGCGTGCTGGTCCAGTCGCCGAACTTCTTCGGCTGCGTCGAGGATTTGAAATCGTTCGCGGATGTCGCGCACAAGGTCGGGGCCGTGTCGGTGGTCTGCGTGGCCGAAGCGGTTTCGCTCGGCGTGCTGGCCGCGCCCGGCGATGCCGGAGCGGACGTGGTGGTCGGGGAAGGGCAGTCGTTCGGCATCGCGCCGAGCTTCGGCGGTCCGCACCTCGGATTCTTCGCCGCGACCGAACGCTTCACCCGCCAGATGCCGGGCCGTCTCATCGGCCAGGCGTTCGACAAGGACGGCAACCGCGGCTACGTCATCACGATGGCGACCCGCGAGCAGCACATCCGGCGCGAAAAGGCGACGTCGAACATTTGCAGCAACGAGGGCCTGTGCGCGCTCGCGGCCAGCATCTACCTCTCGACCGTCGGAAAACAGGGCCTCCGGGAAATCGCGTTGCGCAACATGCAGAAGGCGGCCTACGCGCTGGGCGAAATCGTCAAGCTGCCCGGCTATGCCCGCCGCTACTCGGGACCGTTCTTCAACGAATTCGTCGTGACCACGCCGGTTCCCGCCGAACAGATCGTGGACGAACTTCTCGGCAAGGACGTGCTCGCCGGGTTGCCGCTCGCGAAATACGATGCGTCCTGTCCGAACGAACTCCTCGTCTGCGTAACCGAAAACATTTCACGCAAGGCCATTGACCATTTCGTCGCGGAACTCGCCGCCTACACGGCGTAGTTCCCGTTCGTCCTTTTGAAATCGAGACGCCGGGGGCATCCGTGATGTTCCCGGCGCTTCGCTTTTCAGTATTGAAATCCGTGTAATCTGTGTCATCCGTGGCTATTTCAAGAAAGATTCCAGAAAGACAATCATGACCGAACAACTTTCCGATCTCGGCTACCCCGCCATCCGCACGACGATGATGCCGCGCGACACCAACGCGCTCGGCACGATCTTCGGCGGCGTCATTCTCAGCTACATCGACCTTGCCGGCGCGGTTGAGGCGCGTCGCGTCGCGGTGCATCGGTACGTCACGGTGGCGATGAAGGAAGTCGTCTTTGTCGCGCCCGTTTATGTCGGCGATCAGGTCACGTTTTACACGAAGGTGGACCGCGTCGGGCGCACGTCCATCACCGTCCGCGTGGTCGTCGAATCCGAACGGATGAAGGAACCGGGAAAGACGGTCCGGGTCACGGAAGCCGACGTTGTGTATGTCGCAATGGACGACGACAATAATCCGACGACCATACTCCCCGAAAAACCGACGACCCTTGTGTGAGGACGCGATGAAAAAGACCGATCGCAGTTCCCGGCGCGCGTTTGCGAAGTCTCTCGCCGCCATCGCCGCCGTTCCGCTCGTGGCGGACAACCTTGTTTCAGCGACTCCGACCGCTGCCGCCGCGCCCGTCGTACTCCAGCAGACACCGAAGCCGCCCTCCGCGCTGGCCCAGGCGCTGACCGACGTGGCGAAAGCCCGTTACGGAAAGCACATCGACCCCGCGGATCTGCCGAAACTCGCGCGGGACCTTGATGGAACGATGAATTCCGCCGAACGGCTCGCCCGCGTGAAACTGGCCAACGGCGATGAACCGGCGTTCGCCTTTACTGCTGAAATTGAATAAAACCATCCCGTGTCATTAGCCCGACCGTGAGGGAGGGCGCAAACCGACGCCCTCCCTCACGGTCGGGCTAATGACACGGTTCGAAAGCTGTGGATCTCATGGAACCTGATCTTCCGGAAGACATTCTCTATTCCCCGATTGCGGAACTCGGCGCGATGCTGCGTGCCCGCAAGATTTCATCGCTCGAACTGACCGAGGCCTATCTTTCGCGGCTCGAACGGTACGGCGCGAAATTCGGCGCGGTTGTCACGATCACACGAGAACTGGCTTTGCGCGAAGCGAAGCAGGCCGACGCGGAAATCAAGGCCGGGAAAATTCGCGGGCCGCTCCACGGCATTCCCTACGGCGTGAAGGATCTGCTCGCGACGAAGGGTATTCCGACCACGTGGGGCGCGAAGCCCTACAAGGATCAGGTCTTCGATTACGACGCGACCGTGGTTGAAAAACTGCGCGCGGCGGGCGCGGTGCTGGTCGCGAAACTGGCGATGGTCGAACTCGCCGGAGGCTTCGGCTACAACTCGGCGGACGCCTCGTTCACCGGGCCGGGCCGGACGCCCTGGAATCGCGACTTCTGGTCGGGCGGTTCATCGTCGGGACCGGGCGCGGCGGTAGCGGCGGCGTTCGTACCGTTCGCCATCGGTTCGGAAACCTCCGGGTCAATCATTACGCCCGCGGCCTACTGTGGCGTGTCGGGACTGCGCCCCACCTACGGTCGCGTCAGCCGCCACGGTGCGATGGCGCTCTGCTGGACGCTCGACAAGCTTGGCCCGATGTGCCGGACGGCCAACGACTGCGCGCTCGTGCTCGCCGCCATCGCGGGCCGCGACAAGCTCGATCCGACGAGTTCGGCGCGGAGTTTTGTCTATCCCGAGATCGAAAAAGGAAAGCGTGCCCGCCGTTTCCGCATCGGCATCGTCAAGGATTCGACCAAGTCGGTTCAGCCCGAAGTCAAAAAGAACTTCGAGCAGTCGGTTGAAATTCTGAAGGGGTTTGCGGACATCGTTCCCGACGTACAGTTTCCCGACATGCCGTTCGGCGCGGCGGTCGGCCTGATTGTCGGCGCGGAAGGCGCGAGCGCGTTTCGTGACCTCATCGACAGCGGCAAGTCGAGCGAATTGCAGGACCCCGATGACCGCTGGGGCGGCTACTCGAACGCGATGACGCTGGCCGTGGACTACCTCCACGCCATGCGCCTGCGCACACCGATGAAGCGCGCGATGGAAGCACTCTATTCGCAATACGACGCGCTCATCGCGCCCTCACGCGGGACGGTCAGTTATCCGGTCGGCAAGCCGTTTGAACTCGCCTATCCGGGCGTCGGTGGCGGTCCGCCGGTAATTCCCGCCGGAAACGTCGTCGGCCAGCCCGCGATTTCCGTCCCGAACGGCTTCGGTGAAAACAACCTGCCGACCGGCATCCAGTTCACCGGTCGCATCTGGAGCGAAGCGCGCCTGTGTACGATTGCCGCGGCGTATCAGAAGGCGACGGACTGGCACACGAAACGTCCGAAGCTTGATTGAGAAAGTTTGACGATGTCATCCCTTCCCACTGTTTTCATGACCGGGATCGGTCTTTCGATGGACGCCGTCGCAGTTTCGATTTCGAGCGGAATGGCGGCGCGTCCGGTGCGGTGGGCGCAGGCGTTGAAAATGGCGCTGTTCTTCGGCGTTTTTCAGGCGGCGATGCCGGTCCTCGGGTATCTCTGCGGGGCGGCGTTTCACAAGTACCTCAGCGCCGTTGACCACTGGATCGCCTTCGGGCTGCTCGGCTTCATCGGCGGGAAGATGATTTTCGAAGCCTTCGGCAAGGACGAGGAAAATCCGGGCGAGTGCCGCAACTTCGAGACGCGCCCGTTGCTGATTCTGTCGATTGCGACCAGTATCGACGCGCTCGCCGTCGGGCTGACCTTTTCGCTGCTCGACATTTCGCTCACGCTCGCGGTCGGCATCATCGGAGCAGTCACGTTCGCGTTGTGTCTGCCCGCGGTCTGGCTCGGCGACCAGCTCGGTTCGAAAATCGCGCACCGGGCGGAACTCTTCGGCGGGCTGGTCCTCATCGCCATCGGGACGAAAATCCTGATCGAGCATCTGCTCGGATACGCCTGATTTTTCATCACAAAGACGCAAAGACACGAAGGCGCAAAGAGATTTCGCCGCTACTTCACTTTTGCCATGACGCTCGAAGACAAACTCGCGACCCTGCCGTCCGATCCCGGTTGTTATCTTCACAAGGACAAGCACGGGAAAATCATCTATGTCGGCAAGGCGAAGAACCTCCGCAACCGCGTCCGCAGCTATTTCCAGCAGAGCCGCAACCACGACCCGAAGACGCTGCAACTCGTGGCGCGCATCGCCGATCTCGAATACATCGTGACCGATACCGAGGTCGAGGCGCTGGTGCTTGAGAGCAATCTCATCAAGCAGTACAAGCCGCGCTACAACGTGATGCTGAAGGACGACAAGCAGTATCCGCACCTGAAGCTCACGTTGAACGAACCGTTTCCGCGCGTCATGAAAACCCGCCGCGTCATCAACGACGGCGCGCTCTATCACGGGCCGTACCTGCCGGCGTCGCTCGCGCAGCAGACGCTCCGGCTCATCAATCAACTGTTCCAGTTGCGGACCTGCGAAATCGACATCGACGGCAAGCGCGAGCGGCCCTGCCTCGAATACCACATCAAACGCTGCCTCGGTCCCTGCGTGAAGGACCTCTGCGGCAAGAAGGAATATACCGAGGCGGTCAAGGACGTGAAGCTGTTCTTCGAGGGGAAGAACGGCGATCTGCTCGACAGTCTGTACATCCGGATGGAGCAGGCGGCGGAGGACATGCGCTTCGAGCAGGCCGCGCGTTACCGCGATCAGATCAAGCTCATCGAACGCCTCGGCAACGAGCAGAAGATGATGCTCAAGAACGCCGCCGACATCGACATCTTCGGCTACTACCGCGAAGGGCCGCGCCTCGCGCTGCAACTGTTCACGATGCGCGAGGGGCGCATCATCGGGAAACGCGAGTTCTACTGGGAAGATTTATCGGTCGATGCCTTCGACCCGCGCGAGTTCATGCGCGAAGCCATGACGTCCTCGAACGCTTTCTGAGCGAACGCCGCGGCAAGCGCGTCTACATCCACGATCCGCAGCGCGGACGCAAGCGCGACCTCATCGACCTCGTCGAGCGCAATGCGCGCATCTGCTTCGACCAGCGGTTTCGCGTCCTCAAGCCGGATATGGAAAAGGTGCTGGAGGATTTCGCCGATACGCTCGAACTGCCGCGCTTTCCGGCCCGCATCGAATGTTTCGACATCTCGCACTTTCAGGGCTCGGAGACGGTCGCCTCGATGGTCGTCTGCGAAAACGGGAAGATGGCGAAGGACGAGTACCGCAAGTTCATCGTCAAGACGGTGGAGGGCATCGACGATTTCGCCTCGATGCACGAAGTCGTCAAGCGGCGTTACGCGCGGCTGCTGAAGGAAGGGAAGTCGATGCCCGACCTCGTGCTCATCGACGGCGGCAAGGGTCAGTTGTCGTTTGCCGCGAAGGCGATGCGCGAACTCGATCTCGAAGCCGTCCCGATGGCGTCGATTGCGAAGCGCGAGGAACTGCTTTACGTGAAGGGCCGCGAGGGCGACCCGATCCGCATCGACCACCATTCACCGATGCTGCATCTGGTGCAGATGATCCGCGACGAGGCGCACCGCTTCGCCGTGACCTATCACCGGCGGCGGCGCGAGATGCGCGACTTCGATTCGGAACTGCTCGCGATTCCCGGCGTCGGCGAAAAACTGAAGAACCGACTGCTGCGAAATCTCGGCAGCCTCGACCGCATTCGCCGCGCCTCGCTCGCGGAACTCACGCCGTTCGTCGGCCCGCGCCGCGCGGAAGAAATCGTGAAGTACTTCGCGGATGCTGATACTGATTCAGGGAGTGACCAGGGGGAAGTTGATGAAGTATCCTGAAAAGCCTGCAAA
>JAAFHI010000452.1 GCA_013298335.1 Actinomycetota bacterium | reverse complement strand
CGTTTTCAAACGATTTTGCCACTGCGCCCACGCTGACCCGGCCTCGCGATGGTCATCGTCCAGCAAAAACTCCCAGGCGAGTCGAATGGCCAGCAAATCGACGATTTCCGAGTTGTCGCCGCCTTCAAGTCGCGCCTGCCAACGGAGGTAGGCGCACCACGAAGCCCAGCCGTTGATCCGCAGCAGCAACGCGGTCAGAAATTCGGTTGTACCGGAAACCGGAATGTCGAGTCGTTCCAGAACGAACCGGATGGCCTCCCGGCTGTTCTCCGGCAACCGGGAGACACGCTCGACGACCTCCGGCGTGTTCATCAAAAGGGCAATTCCCCGATCGTGGCCGATGGTTGCCCTCCACCCGGCGAAAAGGGTTTCGTCGTGGACAAGGTGCCAGTCAGCCTGATCCTCGTCAAAGAAGGCGCCGCAAAACTGGCTGATTTCGTGGGTTATCGTGTCCCGCCAGGCGGGTTCATGGGTCAGGTCGCGGCATGCATCGAGCACATCCGAAAGCAGAGGAAAGGTAGAGGACACCGGTGAATGGTGCTCCAAACCGGCCACCGCATCGGCTTCTTCTCTTTCCAATCCGACCTCGACGAGCGCCAGTTTCAAATGTCCCGGTTCAAACCGCTTTTCGCGGAAGGCGCGGGCGTAAAACGCGCGCGGCATGAACATTGACGTTCCGGAGAGCCGGCCGAGACGGTTGGCGACCTCGTCAAACGGATGATCCACCCATCCCCAGTACGGGTTGACCGCGATAAAACGGTCCAGCGGCCAGGTCGGGGCGATTTTTCCACAGGCGGCGTCAATCGCTTCTTCAAGGGCAGTCGGATTCAGCAATTCGTTGGTTTTCATGCGATTTCTCCAGAAAGGCGGTTCAGCGGAGACGTTTTGGGTATTTCAGCCAGACGAACCGGCCACAGTCGGAAAGCAAGCCGCGTAAAGCGTTCGTCGAGGTAAAAACCGTAGTAGGCCCACGGATAAAGCGTTTTGGAGAGCCGTCCAAGTGGGTAAGCCAGCAGCCACGTTTGCGTCAGGTAAAGCAGGCCGAAGGCAATGGCTGACCAGATGACGAGCCACTGGCTGACGCCGACTTCCGCCACGACACTACCGAAAATCCGGTGCCAGACGGCGTAAAGCAGGACCAGCGCCGCCGAAAACAACGCCCCCTTGACCACCAGCCCGGGCCTGCCGGGTTCCCCCCACCACAACGGTGCGACGCCGAGACCGACAATGAACAACGCCAGCCACGGGATCGAATGCACGCCGAGCCAATCGACGGAAAGTCGGTTGAGGGCAAACGCCATTCCGACAGCCAAAGCAGCGGCCAGGAGCCGCCAGACCAGAACCGGACCAGCGTGACCGACCGGCGTTGAGGGCATCATCCGACGATTGCGGGTGTCGAGAACCGCTTCGCCCGCCGTCAGGAAGGCGTGGGCCTTGTAAAGCGAATGCGCGAGCAGGTGAAGAAAGGCAATTTCATACAGGCCGAGGCCGCATTCCATGAGCATGAACCCCATCTGCGCGCAGGTGGACCAGGCCAGACGTACCTTGATGCTGATCCGCGTCATCATCACCAGACCGGCGGCGACGGCGCTCGCGCTCCCGACGATGACCAGCACCACCTGCGCGACGGTCGAACCGGACAGCGGTAACGCCAATCGAATCAACATGAACCCGCCGAGGTTGACGATACCGGCGTGGAGGAGGGCCGAAACCGGGGTCGGTGCTTCCATCACCTGAATCAGCCACCCATGAATCGGCAACTGGGCGGATTTCAGAATCACCGCCAGCGAGATCAGAAGCATCGCCACCTGAACGGCGGTCGGCACCATCGCCGTCCGCGCCAGATAGCTTTCCAGCACGGTCAGATTCAGGGCCCCGACCTCACGGTGGATGAGGAACAGCGCGCCGACCAGGCAGACATCCGCCAGCCGACTGACGAGAAATTTCTTGTGCGCGACGATCAGCGCGGTGGGGCGGTCACGGTAGAAGGTGAGCAACTGATGAAGACTCAGACTGCTCGCCACCCAGGCCGCCACCATCACGCCCAGATGTCGCGTGGCCGCGACCGTCGCCACGCTGGCCAGCGTGATGTTCAGGGCAAAAATGTATCTTGCCTGCCCTGGTTCCCCCTGAAGATAACGGCGCGAAAAGCGGATGATCACCCATCCCAGAAATGAAATCAGGAGCAGAAGCCCCAGGCCCGGAACGTCGCCGCCACCGTTCACGGCAGCTCCGGCGACAACCGATACGGCGACGGCAAAAGCGGTCACGGCCAATCCTTCAACCGCGCGCCAGGCAATTTCCGTCCGGAGTCGACTTGCCAGCAGACTGGCCGCCAGAAACAACACCGGCACGCACCAGGGGGTCAAGATTTGAGCAAACAACATCGTGAATTTCCTTTGTCCCGAGAGTGCAGGTACTTTGCTCATCGCCGAAACATAAGTAAAATAGATTTTTCCTTGTCAATCATTCCATTAAAGCGAACGACAGCCCGACCCATGACCATTTCACAGGCTTCCAACCTCAATTACCGACATCTGTACTATTTCTGGACGGTGGCGACCGAAGGGCATCTGACCCGCGCGGCGGACCGCCTCCATATTTCGCAATCGGCGCTCTCGGCGCAGGTCCGACAGTTGGAAGATCAACTCGGTCATCCGCTGTTCCTGCGCGAACACCGCACGCTCAAGCTCACCGAGGTCGGCCACCTGGTCCTCGGCTACGCGGAAACCATTTTTTCGCTCGGTGGAGAGATGGTGGCCCTGGTGAAGACCGACGGAGGGCCGAACGCCCAGTGGCTGCGGGTCGGCGGGGTCGTCAACCTCTCGCGCAACTTTCAGGAGAATTTCCTCCGCCCCGTGATGAATACCGGGGCGCGGCTCGTCCTCGAATCCGGGAGTCTGGAGGAACTGCTGGGGCGATTACTGGTTCACAAGCTGGATATTGTGCTTTCCAACCGTCCGGTGGTGAATTCAGTCGGAGAGCAGGTCCGGTGTCGGCGCATCGCCCGACAGCCGGTCTGCCTGGTCGGCTACCCGCTTCCGGCAGGGAAGCGGTTTCGCTTTCCGGAAGACTTGAACGGCGTGACGCTTCTTTTGCCGGGCCGGAACAGCGACCTTCGGGCCGAATTTGACTTGCTCTGCGAGGAAATCGGGATTCGGCCCGATATCTACGCGGAAGTGGACGACATGGCGATGCTCCGCCTGATGGCCCGCGATTCGGGCCGGGGTCGGGCGGCGCTGGTTCCCGCGGTGGTGGTTCAGGATGAACTGCGAACCGGCATGTTGATGGAATATTGCGCCGTACCGAACGTCCACGAGAATTTTTACGCCATCACGACCGACCGCCGCTTCCAGCCGTCAGCCCTGAGAACCCTGCTGGAATCCGAGGAGGGGAACCCGCCGGTCGGGGATGCCTGAACTTCGCGCCAGCTTGTCGGTTTTGACGCCATTGTCACGCCAGCGAGGCGGAGTATGAAAAAATGAAGGTCAGGTCGCGACGAAACTCAACGGTTTTCATCCGGAATGAGCGATCTGAACGCTCCGGCGGCGGATGAGGCGATCCATACAAATTCTCCCGGTTTCCATACGCCGGCCTGTCCGAATATCCGACAACCCCTTTCGTCGGCTCCCTCGCGTTTCAACCAAAACCGGTTTTATTTCCACATTTTTCCTGATTTGGCGGTTTCACGGGCATGGCACGTCACTTGCACAGTGAAGTTCGTACCGCAAAGGACGGGTTTTGCCCGCCCCCCCAATCTTCAGACTGTTCAAACGAGGAAAAAACGTGAACGAACCCAAACCGTACTCTGCCCAGAATTCCGCCTTCTCCGCCTCCACCCCGAAACCGACCGACCCGGTCGCATTCCAGGCCGCCCCGACCCCGTTTTCGTCCCCGGCGGCCGTGAATGACAAAGCGATGGAAAGCGTGTCTCCGGCAAAACCCACCGATGACGGTACGACCGACAAGAAGGTTTCCGCCCGTATCGCCGAAAAAGCCGTCGTGGTCGCCAAAAAAGTGACCCAGGTCGTCGGACAAACCGCTGAACGCCTCTCCGATGGTCGGGATCGCCTGGTTTCGGCCAGCCGGAGAAGTCCCCAGGGCGCGGCGCTGACCATGCTCGGCGTCGGCATCGGGACCGGAATCGGCTGCGGAATCCTCATTTCCAGTCTCTATTCCAAAAGTCGCCGCAAAAACCGCGCCGATTCTCCCCTGGCCGATTGACCCCTGAAGCAGGGCTGATTGCAGCCTCATAAAAAAATTCAACTACGCAAAAGAAACG
>JAAFHI010000550.1 GCA_013298335.1 Actinomycetota bacterium | reverse complement strand
CTATCGCGGCGGCGGTTGGGGCGTCTGGCGCGTGCCGGTCGCGGGCGGCGAGGCGCAACCGATGACCGAGGACACCGTCGATGCCTCGTCGCCGAGCGTTTCACCCGACGGCGCGACCGTCGCCTACGAACTGAATGAAAAGGGAAAAGCTTCGCGGCTGGTGATTCGCCCGTTCGCGGGCGGGCCGCCGACGATGGACTTTCCGCTGAAGGAGGGCATCGGAAACGTGCCCAACTGGACGCCGGACGGCAAATCCATCATCTACAGCGACGCGCAGCGCATCTGGCGGCAGCCGCTCCGGCCAAACGCGCCGGCGGAAATGCTGCTCGAAATCAAGACCGAGAAACTTTACTGGTCGGCCCTGTCGCGCGACGGCAGACACATTCTGCTGACCAAGGGCAATCCGATTTCCGACATCATCCTGCTGACGAACCGCCCGGCGGGTCGGTAACGACCGGATTGAGCCGCCACCGAGGTTACGGGAAGTCCGGGGCGTCTTGAGAGTCTTGAGAGTCTTGAGAGTCGGGAAATACAAAAGCCGATGGAATCAATTCCCCGGATTGGCAGCCCGCGAAAGCGGGCGAAAGATCGTTAGCCTCGGATGAAGCGAGTCTTCGAGCGCAATCCGAGGAAATTATATACCCGCGTCAGGTTTCCCAACCCGTTCAGCCGCGCTTTTCATAGTAGGAATCAACTGCCGCCTGTCCGGTGTAGTTCGGACCGGCGGTATCGTCCGCGCCGAGGTAGCGGAACGGGAAATCGGGATTGCCTGACCCGTTTCGGCGAATGCGTTTGTTTCGCCCGTCGTAAATGAACCCCGCGCGACGCAGTTCGGCGGTCAGTGGGCGTCCAAGCGGACGTCCACCGGGCAGTTTCAGGCTTTCAGCGGCAAAATTGGCGACGAACACCCCGTCGGTCGCGAGGTGGCGGGCCGCGAACGCCAGCGCGGCGAGTTTGTCTCCGACGTAGTGCAGTCCGTGGACGCAGGTGACCAGATCGAACCGCTCGCCGGTTTCCCAGCCGGGCAGCGCGCCGACGTGAAACTCAACGCCGTCAACGGGTTCCGGAAGCGGGTCGAAGGCGTCAACGAGATCGACGCCAAAAATCCGGAACCGATTCGGGGGGATGCGCGTCCTGAGCCGGGTCGCGCATTGCACGAGCGCGCGACCCGTTCCGCAACCGAGATCGAGCCACGCGACCGTCGGACGGTCGTTCAGCCGGTCGAACAGAAAATCCGTCGGGTCGAACCCGAGTTCCCGCGCGTAGCTGTTTCCCCCGGCGCAGTTGCGTTCGCGGTTCATCAGCGAGTTGGCGACGACCCACGACCGATGCAGTCCGTCGGATTGAAGCAGGAGAAGTTCCGAATTTTCCATTTTTGCATTTCCCGCGGAACGTGCGACACTTTTCCCACTCACGCACCCATATTCAACCGTTCACATTCACCGATAAAGAACATAAGGAGACACACAACAATGACGACGACATTCTGGACGCGCACCGCCGCCGTGGTACTTATCAGCGTGGCGGCCACCGCCTGCAACAGCGTCACGAAAGAAAAGCTTGAACAGGTCAAGGTCGGCGACGTTCTGGTCTACCGCTATCAGAAAGCCGGGAAATCCTGGTTTTACAAGGAAAAGGTCGTCCGCATCGAGGGCGACACCTACATCGTCACCCCGAGCAAGAAGGAAGGAACGTCGAAAACCATCGTTCCCAACGACTTCGCCACCGTGGAACAGAAAATTGCCAAAGCCGATCTGCTCAAACTGGCCGTGGCCAGCGGCACCGACCGCAAGGTCATTATTGAAATCCGCTGAAATGAGTCTTGGGAGTCTTGGGAGTCTCGGGGGTCTTGAGAGTCGAAGAGGTTTTTGACTCTCAAGACTCCCAAGACCCTCAAGACTCCCGAGACTTTATAATTTTGCGAGGGTCAGCCCCGTCTGATTCTGGTATTTCCCGCCCCGGTCGAGATACGACGTCCGGCATTCCTCGTCGGATTCGAAGAAGAGAATCTGGACGAATCCCTCCTCGGCATAGAGCCGCACCGGCAGATTCGCCGCATTGTAGAGTTCCACCACCAGCCGTCCGCTCCAGGCCGCCTCCAACGGCGTTGTGTTCTGTATCAAACCGCAGTTGTGGACGAAAACCCCGGCAGCCAGCGCGAAATTGCCTGCTTCCGGTACGGTCAGGCAATACACGTCGTGGTCACCCTTCATTTCCTCGACGGCAACGACCTTGTGATTCAGGGGCTGCTGGACGAGACCGAACGCTTCACCATTCCCAAGCTCGTTGTAAAAACCCGCCGGGACTTCCTGTAAAAGCCCGTTTCTCAATTTCCATTCATCGGCCAGTCGGTGCGTCGGATAGAGGTGTCCGTTGAGCGGTTGGTAGACCGCCTCGTATCCGCGGACCAATTTTCGATACAACGGCATGAGGGAATCACCCGACCGGAGTTCCCCGGCGGTGATCGTCGCCCCGTCCCGGCGGATAAAGACGTGATCCGGCGTGCAGTGAATCGTCTCTCCATTGTCCAGCGTGACCTGCAACAGCGAATCGCGCCCGATGAAGCGCGGCGCATCCAGGAGCGTCACCTCAATCCGACCGTACTCGCCGAGGCTGTAGCCCCAGAACATTTCCCCTTCGTCGGCCCGCCGCGCCATTTCTTCCAGTGTCGGCGTAGTCCCGTTCGCCAGCGCGACTCGCGTGTCGCCCCGAAAACAACGCGCGTAAGTGCTTTTGCCTAAAGCAATTGCGGTCACATTGCGCGGCATGTTGAAGTGTTCGATGGTGACGCCGAGCGCGTAGGAATGCGGCGGAAGCAGCCAGTAGATGCTGCCGTCGTCGCCGGTTCGGAGCGGAATGTCGAGCAGGTTGTCGGGATTGAAGTTCTTCGGGTCGATTTCCGTGCCCTGAATCGGCGAAAACACCTTGAACTCGTCCTTCGCCAGCCGACAGTCATAGCCGTAACTTGACAGTCCGCAACTGATGATGCGGCGGTCGTCGACTTTTCGGATCAAAGTGTGTTCGAAAGGCGTGATAAGTTGTTGTTCCTCGCACATGCGAAGAATCCACTGATCGGACTTGATGGACACGAAAACATCTCCCAATCTGTTCAAAATCAATTTTCGGTGAATACCCGAACATACCGACCACGGTGAAGGAGAGCAACCCTGTCCATGCGAATTCTCGGCGCTCTACTGACCGCGACCCTGCTGCTGCCCGGACTGGCCGGCGCGCAAAATCCTCCGCGCCTGAAACGCCAGCCCGTGCCGCCCGCCAACCAGAAACCGTCCCGGACGACCGACGACGACCCAAAATCGCCGCCGCCGTTCAGCGAGGTCCAGTTTTACCGGCTGGTGCAGCAGGTGAGACAGCGGGAACTCTCCCCCGACGAAGCCGAGCGGGCCCTTCAGGAGCGCGGCATCGCCTTTGTCATGACCGACGAGATTTTCGACCGGGCCCGTTCGCTTGGCGCCTCGCCCCGTCTCCTGACCGCGCTCGTCAAGGCCGACGACTTCCGCCGGACGGGCGGCATCGTTACGACGCCATCGGAACCGGATTCGACCGGGTCGCAACCATCCCAGCCGCCATCATCGTCCGCCGAGGAAATCGAACGCCGGGAAAAGGAGCGGATCGCCAAACTGCCGTTCATCGAGCAGGCGCGGGAAAACGCCCTGAACACCTTCGACGAACTGCCCGACTTCATCGCCAGCCAGATCATCCGCCGAAGCACTCTCAAAAATGGACGGTGGGAA
>JAAFHI010000022.1 GCA_013298335.1 Actinomycetota bacterium | reverse complement strand
TGCGCGGCAAGGGCGGACTGATGCTCACCGGCAAACTCGGCGACGTGATGAAGGAATCGGCCCACGCGGCGCTGTCCTACGCGAAGTCGCGGGCGAAGGAACTCGGCATCAACGAGGACCTGTTCACCCAGAACGACCTCCACATCCACATTCCCGAAGGCGCGATTCCGAAGGACGGCCCGTCGGCGGGCATCACGATGGCGACCGCGATGATTTCGGCGCTGTCGAACCGCCCGGTGAAACGGTCGGTCGCGATGACCGGCGAAATCACCCTCCGCGGCAACGTCCTGCCCGTCGGGGGCGTCAAGGAAAAGGTGCTGGCGGCGCGGCGGTCGAAAATCAAGACGGTGATTCTTCCCTCACAGAACCGCAAGGACATCGCCGAGATTCAGCCGGAACTCGTCAAGGATTTGAAATTCGTCTACGTGGACGACGTGCGTGAGGTGCTCAACGTCGCGCTCGGTCCGCCCATCCGGAAAGCTGCCCAGAAATAACTGAACGGAGATTGACGCGGAATGCGGAAATTCGCTTTTGCAGCCCTGTTCGCCCTGATCCTCACCGGACTGACGTTCGGTGGGTTCGTCCGGGCGAACGACGATCATGAATACGCGCCGATTCAGGAATCGGCCATCAAGTACAAAAACTGGACCTTCAAGACGCTCGACGGCAAGCCGGTCGAGTTCAGGCACTGGGCCGGCGACAAGAAACTCGTGCTGGTCGTCTACTACGCGCCGTGGTGCGGCAACTGGAAGTATGAATCGGCGGTCGTTTCAAAGCTTTACGACAAGTACAAGGACAAGGGTTTCGACGTCATCGCGGTCAACGAGTACGGCACGGCAGCCGAGGCCAAGACCTTTTTCGGTGAAAAGGGCGCGCCCTACACCGTGGTCGTCGAGTCGGAAGACCGCGCCAAGGTCGGCGAAACCTCGCACTTCAATTACCGCCGCGTCTCGGGCGACACCCGGACGTGGGGTTCGCCCTACAACGTCTTTCTCGAACCGGCAAAACTGGCGAAGGAGGGTGACCTGCTGACCGAACGCGCGAGCATCGTCAACGGCGAACTCATCGAAGCCGAAGCGGAGAAGTTCATCCGCGAAAAACTCGGCCTCCCCGCCGAAACCAAATAACCGCCGTCTTTCGCGAGACAGAAAAAAGCCCGGACTGCTAGCCGGGCTTTTTTCCTTTGACCCACTCGTTGCGCCCGTCCGGCCTGGGAGCCATGGCGAACCTCTTCATTCTGATGAGGATGCGGATAAAGCCGGGAAACCGAAGGGATGAATTCGCCCGACGGTATGTCTTTTCCGGTGGTCACGGGGAACGGCTGTGACACTTTTTTCAACTGTTCCAATCGCGTCCGCGACGGGAAATGCGCTATACCTTTTGCGCTCATCCATCCCCCACTGGCTGTCACCCGGAACATGAAAAAACGAATCTCCGCGCTTCTGCTGCTGACGCTCGCGTTGTTTACCGGAGTACCCGCGATTTCCGCGAAATCTCCCGTCTTCAGGTTTCAACCGTCGAAAGTCACGGTCGGAACGGTGTACCACTACCTCAAGACGAACATTGACGGGACGCAGCCCGAACACGTCTCGACCTACGTGGCGGCGTCCGACACCATCGAATCCTTCAAATTCCATCCGAAAAGCGAACGGGCGGGCCTCGTCATCGCCGTGATGGACTGGAAGACATTTTCGGCCAAACGGCTGGAGTCGTGGCAGGCGTTCGCGGGCGGAAAGAAGAATCTCTTCGCCACCCTGCGCTATCTGCCGATGGAAAAATCGGTCGAAGTCTCGATTCCGGCCTTCCGGAAAACCCCGGAACTGACGCCAATTCCCCGGATACCCTTTCATATCTACAACTTCGATCTGGCGAGCCTGAATTTCGCTTTTCGCCATCTGGTCAATCCGAAGGGCAGTTTCACCGTCGGCATCGCCGATCCGACCTTCAAGGAAGAAGGGCCGCTTTTTGCATATCGCGGAGAGGTGACGGTTTCCTACGTCGGCGAGGAAACGCGCAACGGCGTGATGTGCCGGAAGTACACCATCGACGGCCCCGGCCTCGCCAACCGCGGCGGCACCATCTGGGTCAACCGGGCGGGCGGCCATTTCGAGGACGTCGAAATCACCCTCGCCGACAACCCCGAATGGCAGAGTTTCAAGTTCAAACTCGTCAAAACCGAGAAAATGGACCGCGCCGCGTGGGAAAAGTTCATGGCCGCGCAGTTTTGAAACTTCACCGTAACTGTTCAGCCTCCGCCGTTTGCCCTGCCCTCAAGGACAGGGCTATTCAAAAACAAGCCTCGTGAACGAGGCTCAAACCGATTTTCCTGATTTCTGAGCCCCGTTCGCGGGGCTTCAAAAGGAAATAGCCCTGTCCTTGAGGGCAGGGCGACGACCGGCCTGAACAGTTACACTTCACCATTCCCCATCCCCCGAGAGTGCCCGATGTCGAAACCGTCCGAACCCGTCATGACCGCCGCCGAACTCGATGAACTGATGCACCGCCTCTTTCCGATCAAGGCGAACCGCGTTTTGACGGTCGAAGCGGTCGGGCCGATGACCTCGCGCGTCCGGCTGCACTTTTCCGAGCGCAATCTGCGTCCTGGCGGGACGCTCGCCGGTCCGTCGCTGTTTCTGCTGGCGGACACGGCGCTCTACATCGCGGTCATGGCGATGCTCGGGCCGGTCACGCTCGCCGTGACGACCAATCTCAACATCAATTTTTTGAAGAAACCGAGCGCGGGAGACGCAATCGGCATCGGACGCCTGCACAAACTCGGCAAGCGGCTCGCGGTGGGCGAGGTTTCAATCTACAACGCGGCGGAAACCGAACTCGTCGCCCACGCGACGGGGACCTACTCGATTCCGCCAGCCCAAAAGGATTGAAGACTTTCGGTAACTGTTCAGAGTCCCCCGCTTTAGCGGGGAAAGGAACCGGCACGGTGCATCAGTCGAACGACGCTTTCGAACGTTTCCTCCCGCTTTGGCGGATATGAGGGGAGCGAAACAGGAACTTTTCTCACGTTCTCCCCGCTAAAGCGGGGGACTCTGAACAGTTACCGAAAATCCTCAATTCCCGAGCGTTTCTTCCAGCAGACCGTTGAGCAATTCAGCGTCGGCCCCGACAGCGATGATCTTGCCGTCCTTGCCGATCAGGACCGTGAACGGGATCGAGCGCACACCGTATTTGCGCGACACCGCCGCCTCCCAGCCGCCCCCGTCGTAGACGTGACGCCAGACCATGCCGTTCTGCTGCGTGAAACCGGCGATCTTCTTCTGCTCGGGGCCGTCGAGCGAGACGCCGAGGATTTCAAAGCCCTTCCCGGCGAACTTTTTATGCAGCATCACCAGACTCGGGATTTCCTCGCGGCACGGTGGACACCACGTCGCCCAGAAATCCACGAGGACGACCTTTCCGGCGTAATCCTTGAGAGCAATGGGTTTGCCGTCGAGTCCCTTCCCTTTGAAATCCGTCGGGACCGCGCCCGGTTTGATTTTCGAGTCGTAGGAAAGCGGTCGTTCAAGCCGTTTCCAGACGTCGTCCATCATTTTGGAAATCTGCGGCAGCACATCCTTGCGATTTTTGTCGCGGATGGCCCGCGCCCGACCGAGAATCGTTTTCGCCTGCTCGTTGTCGCCGATCTGGTAATGGGCAACCGCGAGGTACGTCAGCGGTGCCGCGAGTTGGGAATGGTCCGGGCCGAACGCCTTTTCGCCTTCCACCACCGCCTCGTTCACCCGCGCCATGGCCGTGAACAGGTGCTTGGCGTTGAAAGCCTCCACGCTGGCTGAAATCAGTTTGCCGAAACGTTCCCGGTCCCCCTCGGGACGGGCCGTCGCGCGTGGCGGCGTCATTGCGAGAAAAGTCAGGAATACAAAAGCGCAGATGGCAACCGTACGACGCATGGGTTCGAACCTCCGGAACGATGTCAGGTGATTTTTCGGCAGTGAAGCACGGATTTCAGGACCGTGGAAAGGGCTGGCGGATAGTTTTTTCCGCCTCATCGGCCCCGAACCGATTCCCGGAACTTTGAACATGCGTTCATCGTACGCGCGCGATCCTTAATATATAGGTGCGGACGCGGGGGGTTACTCTTCCCGTTCAAAAAGAAAATCCCCGCATCCGGGACGTTTTTTCGACGCGGATGCGGGAAACGGGAATTGGCCGACGAATTGAAAAACGGGTCAGGAATCCGCGAGGTAGATGTCTTTCAGTTCGACGTAATGCCGCCAGCCCTCGGCGATTCGTTCGCGCTCGGTTTCGGTCGTTTCACGTTTTATCTTCGCCGGAACGCCCGCGACGAGCGTCCGTGGCGGAACGATCATGCCTTCAGGCACGACCGCGCCGGCGGCGACGATGGAATCGTCCCCGATGACCGCGCCGTCCAGAATGATGGCCCCCATCCCGATCAGGCAGCGATCGCCGATGGTGCAGCCGTGCGCGATGACCCGATGGCCCATCGTGACCCGGCTTCCAATGGTGAGCGGGAAGCGTCCGCCGGTGACGTGGAGGACCGAATTGTCCTGAATGTTGGTGTCTTCGCCGATGCGAATCGAGTCGATGTCGCCCCGGACGGTGCAAAGAAACCAGATGCTCGAACGCGCGCCGATTTCGACATTGCCGATGACCTCGGCGGACGGGGCGATATACACCCCGTCGGCGAGTCGCGGGACCGTGCCTTGAAACGGACGAATCATCGGTCAGGCTCCGGCGGCGGTCTTGGCCTTCTGCTTTTCGGCGAAGATTTCCATGAACCGGGTCGAGAAATTCCCCGATTTGAAATCCTCGTCGTCCATGATCTTCAAATGGAGCGGAATCGTCGTTCGGATGCCTTCCACGATGAAGACTTCGAGGGCGCGCTTCATGCGGGCGATGGCGAGGGCGCGGGTGCGCGCATGGACGATCAGTTTCGCCACCATCGAATCGTAGTTCGGCGGCACGACGTAACCGAGATAGGCGTGGGTATCGACCCGGACACCCGGTCCGCCCGGCAGGTTGAGCGCGGTGATCTGGCCGGGCGAGGGCCGGAAGGTTTCCGAATCCTCGGCGTTGATGCGGCACTCGATGGCGTGGCCGGAAAAGACGATGTCTTCCTGCTTGAGCCCGAGTTCCTGTCCCGCCGCGACGAGAATCTGCGCCCGGACCAGATCGGCGTTGGCGACCATTTCCGTCACCGGATGCTCGACCTGGATGCGGGTGTTCATTTCCATGAAATAGAAATTGAGGTTTTCATCGGCGATGAACTCGATGGTGCCCGCGTTGACGTAGCCGACCCGGCGGCAGGCGTCGAGCGCGGCGTCGCCCATCGCTTTCCGGATTTCGGGCGTCACGACCGGACTCGGCGATTCCTCGATGAGTTTCTGGTTGCGCCGCTGGACCGAACAGTCGCGTTCGCCAAGGTGAATGACGTTGCCATGCGCGTCGGCGAGGACCTGAATCTCGATGTGACGAGGCTGCTCGATGTACTTTTCGATGTAGACGCCGGCATTCCCGAAGGCCGCGAGCGCTTCCGCCTGGGCGGATTCGAGGCTGGGCAGCAATTCCTCGATTTTCTTGACGATTCGCATGCCGCGTCCGCCACCACCCGCCGTCGCCTTGATCATCACCGGCAGCTTGATGCGGTCCACGACTTCCTGGGCCGCTTCCGGCGTTTCGACGATGCCCTCGCTCCCCGGAACGACCGGGACGCCCGCCGCCTTCATCGTCGCCTTGGCCGTCGCCTTGTCGCCCATCGTCCGGATGGCTTCCGGTTTCGGACCGATGAAGGTGATGTTGCAGGCTTCGCAGACTTCGGCGAAATGGGCGTTTTCCGAGAGAAAGCCGTATCCCGGATGAATCGCGTCGGCGTTGGTGATTTCCGCCGCGCTGATGACGGCGGGAATGCTCAGGTAGCTGTCTTTCGAGGGCGCCGGGCCGATACAGACGGCTTCATCGGCGAATCGGACATGGAGCGAATCGGCATCGGCCTGCGAATAGACCGCGACGGTCTTGATACCGAGTTCCCGACAGGCCCAAATCACCCGGCAGGCGATTTCGCCCCGGTTGGCGATCAGAACTTTGCGAAACATCGCGGCTTAGTCCTTCTTGATGGTGAAAAGCGGTTGACCGTATTCGACCGGCTGGCCGTTCTCGACGAGGATGGCAACAACTTCGCCCGCCGCGTCGCTCTCGATTTCATTCATCAGCTTCATGGCTTCGATGATGCACAGCACCGAACCCGTCTGGATGCGGCTTCCCACATCGACGAACGACTTTGCGTTTGGATTCGCCGCGCGGTAGAAGGTCCCGACGATGGGCGACTTCACCGTGTGGAGATTTTCCGCTGCGGGAGCCGGCGCGGCGGCTTCAGCCTTCGGCACCGCCGGAGCGGCCACCGGGGCGGGAGCGGCCACCGGCGTCGAAGCGACCGTAATCACTGGGGGAAGCGCCGTGGTGACGCCCTCACCCGGATGGGTGGTTCGAATCCGGAGTTTGATGCCGGCCCGTTCCATTTCGAATTCTGCAATCCGCCGATCAGACAGCAGTTCGATGAGTTCCTTGATTTCTTTGGGGTTCACGTCCACGCCTCCACTTGGAATTGTTTGTTTGTAGGGTCGTGCCTTTGACTTCCGCATTGCCGGTAAATTGCGTCCGACATATTCCGGAAGACCCTCGGGGGTGGAAATCGAAAAGCCCCAACCACACACGCACACCGGTGAAGTTGAGGCTCGTTCAAACCCCCGAAATGTGAGGAAATGACTTATTCGGCTGATTCGACGGCCGGTTTGTATTCACTGCCGATGAGTTCGATCAGCGCCAGTTCGGCGCCGTCGCCCTTGCGCTTGCCGAGCTTGATGATCCGGGTGTATCCACCTGGACGTTCGGTAAAGCGGGCGGCGACCACGTCGAACAGCTTGGCGACAGCGGCGACACCGGCGGTACGCTCCGGACGCTGTCCGCGGGGGCCGTCGTTCCAGTTCTGGTTTCCGGCGTGGAAGTAGGCCGCGGCCTGACGGCGCGCATGGAGATCGCCCCGTTTGCCGAGCGTGATGACCCGTTCGACGAAAGGCCGCAATTCCTTGGCCTTGGGAAGCGTCGTTACGAGGCGCTCATGAATGATGAGCGAGGTCGCCAGATTGCGGAGCAACGACTTGCGGTGCGACGACGTTCTGCCGAGTTTCCGATGTGCATTCAGGTGTCTCATTATTTCCTCTTCACCCCGGGATCGCGTGACGGCCAGCCGCCCGCGCCCCGCGTAGCGCGATTAGTCGTTTCGGTAACCGATGATATTGCCTTCGTCGTTGAACAGCGCGCCCAGGCCGAGTCCCATCGCCGCCAGAATTTCCTTGATTTCGTTCAGCGATTTGCGACCGAAATTCTTGGTCTTGAGCATTTCCTGCTCGGTCTTCTGGACCAGTTCGCGAATCGTGCGGATGTCGGCGTTCTTCAGGCAGTTGTAGGAGCGCACGCTCAGTTCGAGTTCTTCGACCGAACGGTCGAGGTTCTCGTTGTAGGGGCGCGGCGGCTTGGGGCCGCTTTCGCTCTCGACCGCTTCAACTTCGAAATCCTCGAAGTTGATGAAGATGGACATGTGGTCCTTGACCAGCTTGGCTGCGAGACCGATGGAATCTTCCGGCTTGATGCTGCCGTTCGTCCAGACTTCGAGAATCAGCTTTTCGTAGTCGGTATCCTGACCGAGACGAGCCGCTTCAACGTGGTAATTGACTTTTTTGACCGGCGAATGGACCGAGTCGACCGGAATGTATCCGACCGCGAGATCCTCGTCGAAGTTGCGGTCCGCCGAAACGTATCCACGGCCCATCCGGAGCCGCATTTCGATCGAAAGGGAGCCGCCTTCGCTGACGGTCGCGATGTAGATGTCCTTGTCAAGAATTTCGACGTCGCCGTCGGCCTGAACGTCGCGGGAGTAGAGTTCGCCCGGTTCGGTGCCTTCGAGACGGATGGTTTTCACGCCAACATTGTTGTTGATGCGAAACGGAATCCGCTTGAGGTTCAAAATGATGTCGGTCGCGTCTTCGACCACGCCGGGGATCGACGAGAACTCGTGAAGCACGCCCTCGATCTTGACCGCAGTGATGGCCGCCCCTTCGATTGAGGAGAGAAGCGCGCGCCGGAGGCTGTTGCCGATGGTCGTGCCGAAGCCCCGTTCGAACGGCTGCGCGTAAAAGCTGCCGTACTTGTCGGTCAACGTTTCCGTTTCACATACCAGCCGTTTCGGTCGCTGAAAATTGGTCCACATTATTGTTTCTCTCTACAAAACAGGGAAAGCTGAACCGTTTCGAACGCTCGGTGAGACGGGTACGAATCGGTTCAGCCAGATAAGTATTACTTGGAATACAACTCGACAATCATCTGCTCGTTCAGGTCCTGCGTGACGTCTTCGCGACGCGGCAGCGCAGTGACTTTCCCGACGAGCTTGGTCGCATCCACGACTTCGAGCCAGGTGGGGCGTCCGCGACCGCCAGCCGTCTGGAAGGCCGACTGGATGTGGACGTTCGCCGTGCTGCTTTCGTGAACCGAGATCAGATCGCCGACCTTCACCTGGAAGGAAGGAATATTGACGTTCCGTCCATTGACCTGAATGTGGCCGTGGTTGACGAGTTGGCGCGCCTGGGCGCGTGAGGTCGCGAGACCAAGTCGGTAAACCGCATTGTCGAGACGGCGCTCAAGCAGAATCAGCAGGTTGTCGCCCGTAATCCCCTTCTGGCGCGCGGCTTTCTCGAAATAGGACCGGAATTGTCCTTCGAGCATCCCGTAAATACGCTTCACTTTCTGTTTTTCCCGCAACTGTTCGCCGTAGCCCGTCAGCTTCCCGCGTCGCGCATCCTTGCCGTGTTGTCCCGGCGGTTGCGTTCCACGTTTTTCAATCGGGCAGGAAGGCTTGAAGCACCGTTCGCCCTTTAAAAAGAGCTTGGTACCTTCCCGACGACATAAACGACATACTGCATCACGATACCGTGCCAAACCCCAACCTCCTCAACTCAGAAAACAACGCTTCCCGTGAATGAATGTGTTCGATGACCTAGACGCGGCGACGTTTCCGCGGCCGACAGCCGTTGTGCGGAATCGGGGTCACATCCTTGATGAGCCGGACTTCGATACCCGACGCCTGAATGGCGCGGATGGCCGACTCGCGACCGGAACCAGGTCCCTTTACCCGGACTTCGCAGGAATGCATGCCGCTTTCCTTGGCGAATCCGGCGGCCCGGGACGCGGCCTGCTGCGCCGCAAAAGGCGTACCCTTGCGCGATCCCTTGAAGCCGAGAGCACCGGAACTGCTCTGGCAGACCAGATTGCCCGCCAGGTCCGTGATGCTGATCAACGTATTGTTGAACGACGCCTGTACGTGGACGATGCCCTGCGAAACGGTCTTCTTCTCTCTCTTTTTGAAGACCTTCTTCTTGTTGCCAGTCGATTTTGCCGCTGCAGCTTTCTTTGCCATTGCCTACAACCTTCCACGGCGACCCAAGTCGCAATGATTGAATTACTTCTTGCCGGGCGCCTTCTTCTTGGCGACCGTTGCGCGACGCGGCCCCTTGCGGGTGCGGGCGTTGGTGTGCGTCCGCTGGCCCCGAACGGGCAGTCCCTTGCGGTGACGGATGCCGCGGAAGCACTGGATTTCGACCAGCCGCTTGATGTCCAACTGGATCTGTTTTCGGAGATCGCCTTCGACTTCGCCCTGGTTATCAATCACCGAACGAATGCGGCCCAATTCCTCTTCGGAAAGATTACGGACCCGAATGTTGGGATCGACGTTCGCGGTTTCGAGAATTTTACCCGACCGGGGACGGCCAATGCCGTACACGTACGTCAATGCGATTTCAATCCGTTTGTTATCCGGCAAGTCTACGCCTGCAACACGCGCCATCTCTTACCTCACCTGAACTGTTCTGCTCGAAAAATTACCGTTTTGCCCCGGAAGCCATCGGTTTCCGGGAATCGGGCCTATCCCTGACGCTGTTTGTGCTTCGGATTCACGCAAATGACCCGAACCACGCCCTGCCGGTGGATGACCTTGCACTGATTACATATCTTTTTGACCGAAGATCTGACTTTCATGAGGGTAAACCCGCCCTTTTCAAAACTATTTGTACCGATAGACGATCCGCCCGCGGGTCAGATCGTACGGCGAGAGTTCCACCAGAACCCGATCGCCCGGAAGAATCTTGATGAAGTTCTTCCGCATCTTTCCGGAAATCCGGGCAAGCACGAGGTGCTTGTTTTCGAGTTCGACCCGGAACGTGGCGTTCGGGAGAGCCTCGACGACCGAAGCGGTGACTTCAATTGAATCTTCTTTGGACATTACCGTTTACACTGTGACCACAAACTCTTGCCAGAAAAGCAAGTCTTTCATTATAGAGAATTCTCCGCATTTGTAAAGCCCAAACTCGAATTCCCCTACTTTACCTGTGTCAATATCCAGGGTCCGTCATCGGTGATGGCGATGGTGTGCTCGCAGTGGGCGGAAATCCGTCCGTCGAGCGTCGTCACCGTCCATCCATCCCTTTCAATCTTCACCGCCGCCGTTCCGAGGTTCACCATCGGCTCGACCGCCAGAACCCACCCTGGCCGAAGACGAGGTCCGGTGTGGGGTCGGTGTCCGCAATTCGGGACCTGCGGCTCCTCGTGCATCTTACGGCCCACTCCGTGCCCGCAGAACTCCTTCACGAGGGTATACCCGAGGGGTTCGATGTAGGATTGCACCGCATGAGAAATATCGTAGAGCCGGTTTCCCGGTCGCATTTGCTCAATAGCCCGTTCCAGCGACGCTTCGGTATGGCGAATGAGCTGTTCCGCCTTCTCCGAGATTTTGCCGACGCCGACCGTGATGGCAGAGTCCGCTACGTAACCATTCACCCGGATTCCCGCGTCAATGCTGATGACGTCGCCTTCGCGCAGCACCCGGTTCGCCGGAATTGCGTGGACCACCTGTTCATTGACCGACGTACAGATATGCGCCGGGTAATTCCGATAGCCCTTGAAGGGCGAGATCGCTCCGGCTTTTCTCAGCCACTGTTCCGCAAAGCGATCCAGGTCGAGCGTCGTGACGCCCGGTTCGACCCGCTGGGTCAGTTCTCCGAGCATTTCGCCCAGGAGTTGCCCGGCCCGATACATCTTTTCAAGTTCCGCCCGCGATTTCGTGACAATCATGTCTACCGTCGTCACGTCGCCCCGCGGCAACGGAGCGCGCCTCCGTCAGATCAAACCAGTCCCAATTCGACCTTGATTCGTTCAAGGATCGCCGAAACGTCCTGCGTCCCGTCGAGGGAGCGCAAATACCGACGGTCATCAAAATGCTTGAGAAGCGGTGCCGTCTGGTCTTCGTACACCGTCTGCCGCCGTTCAACCACCTCGGCCTTATCGTCATCCCGGCGGCGAAATTCGTGTCCTCCGCACTGGTCACACGTGCCGTCCGTTTTCGGACTGCGGAAATAATCGTTGTAGATTTCCCCGCAGGTCGCACAGGTGAAGCGTCCCGTCAGCCGCTTGATCAGGATGTCCCGAGCCACCTGGACCTCAAGCACGTAGAGGGTTGCGCCGCGCTTCTCCAAAAGGTTTTCCAGAAATTCGGCCTGCGGGAGGGTGCGGGGAAAACCATCCAGCACAAATCCCTTTTCACAATCCGGGCGGGCCAGTCGCTCGGTGATGATTTCCGCGAGGACCTCATCCGAAACATACAAGCCGGCGGCCTGGATTTCCTGAACCTTTTTCCCGAGTGGCGTGTCCTGCCTGGCAATTTCCCGAAGGATGTCGCCGGTGGAGATCTGGGGGAACCCGAAGGCCGTCTCAAGAAGACGTGCCTGCGTTCCCTTCCCCGCCCCGGGCGCTCCCATCAATACGATTGCGACAGTCACCGTGTAATCCCTCTTGAACCTGTACGATTAGTCGCGGCGTCCGCGAATTCTTCCTTTTTTCAGGAAGCCATCGTACTGCCGCATAATGAGTTGCGACTCGATTTGCTGAACCGTGTCCATCGCCACGCCCACCACAATGAGGAGCGACGTTCCACCAAAGTAGAAACTCAATCCGAATCCCTTGACGATCCAGGCCAGCGCCGGGTTCGAAACCAGGAAGTTGTAGATCTTTTCCCCGATGAAAGGGACTTCGTTGACTTCGATGCCCGTAATGATGAACTGCGGAATGATGCAGACCACCGCGAGGTACAACGCACCGACCACTGTCAGGCGGGTCAGTACCGCGTTGAGATATTCCGCCGTGTTCTTTCCGGGCCGTACACCGGGGATGAACCCGCCGTATTTCCGGAGGTTGTCCGAAACTTCATCCACGTTGAAGACAATCGAGATGTAGAAAAACGTGAAGAAGATGATGCCGCCAACGAAGATCAGATCATAGAGGGGGTGTCCGCTCCGGAGCATTCCCAGAAGGTTCTTCAGCCACGCGGCGTCCGAATTGACGAACTGGGCAATGGTCTGCGGAAACGTCAGCACCGACGAGGCGAAGATGACCGGGATGACACCCGCCATATTGACCCGCAACGGCATGTAAGAGGACTGCCCCTGAACCTGCTGTTTTCCAACCTGACGACGCGAATAGCTGATCGGAATCTTTCGGTGGCCCCGTTCCATAAAGACCACCCCGGCCACGATCAGGATCATGACCGCCACCAGAATAATCACACCCAAGGCCGAAGCGGCATCCGCGCGTCCCTTTTCAATTAACTGGAACATTGCGGAAGGCAGCCTGAGCACAATTCCCGCAAAAATCAGAAGGCTGATTCCGTTGCCGATACCCCGCTCGGTAATTTGCTCACCCACCCACATGATGAAGGCCGTACCGGTGGAGAGGGTCAGGACCGCCATCAGCGTGAATCCGATACCGCCGCCGCCATAGACCAGCCCCGGCTGATTTTGGAGCCAGAGCGCAATGGTGGTTGACTGGACCACCGAAAGAACAATGGTCAGATAGCGCGTGTACTGGTTGATCTTCTTCCGGCCCGCATCGCCTTCTTCCTGAAGCTTCTTCAGATACGGCCAGACCACCGTCATCAACTGAAGGATGATCGAAGCCGTGATGTAGGGCGTGATTCCGAGGGCAAAAATCGAAATCAGGCGGAAGTTTCCGCCTGAAAACAGGTCCAGAACGCCAACCAGCGACCCCTGGAGTTGTGACCAGAGAGCCGCCAGACGTTCAGGGTCGATTCCCGGTGTCCGAATATGGCTGCCGATACGGTAGACGACCAGCATGGC
>JAAFHI010000057.1 GCA_013298335.1 Actinomycetota bacterium | reverse complement strand
GCAGGACAAGACGATCGTGGCCATCGTCGAGGACCTCAGTGAACGCAAGGCCCTGGCGGAAGTCCTGCGCCGACGCGACGAGGAGTGGGTCGCCACCGTCGACGCCATCCCGGATTTCATTCTGCTCGAAGATCAGGATGGCACCGTCAAACGCTGCAACAAGGCCGTCACCGAGTTTTTGAAGCGCTCCTACCGTGACATCATCGGACGGCGAACCACGGACCTCTTCTTCGAAGGCACCAGCAAAGCCCACCTGCCCTTTCGCGAGGCCATCGGAAAGAACCCGGAGTTCCGGTTTCCGGGCACCGAGAGCTGGTTCGAAATCAACAGCTACTGGATTCCGCAGGAACGCGGCATCGGAACCGGCTGGGTGCACATCATCCAGGACATCACCACCCGCCGGCTGGCCGACCACGCCATGCGCCGGCTCAACACGGCCATTGAACAGATCGCCGAATCGGTCGTCATGCTCAACGGCAACGGAAGAATCCAGTTCGTCAATCCGGCCTTTGAACAGACGACCGGATTTCACCGGTGGGAAACCTATGAACGGCGGGTATTCTCGCTCGCCCTCGGCCCGGTCGAGCGCAAGACCCGCCGTGAAATCGCCCGCGCCCTGCTGAACGGCAAGGACTGGCACGGCATCTACACCGCCCGCCGCAAGGACGGCAGCACGTATCAGGAAGAAGCCTCCATCTCGCCCGTCCGGGACGAGACGGGGCGACTGCAAAACATGGTGGCCGTCTGCCGCGACGTGACCGATCAGCTTCGCTATGAATCCATCGCCGAAGCCGTCAACGTGATGGACAACGCCGGCTACATTTTCTCCGGCATCCGTCACGAGATGGGGAATCCCATCAACTCCATCAAGACGGCGCTCACCGTCCTGAGCCGGGCCGACAATCCGTCGCGGGAAACGGTTTCGAAGTACCTCGACCGCTCGCTGATCGAAATCGGGCGGGTGGAATACCTGTTGCGAACCCTGCGCTCATTCAGCATGTTTGAAACACCGGCCCTCGAAGCGCTTCCGATCCTTCCGTTTCTCGAACGGTTCTGCACCCTTGTCGAGGAGGACTTCGCCAAACGGGGCATCCGGATCAAGCGGGAGTTCGACCGGAACGCCGGTCTTGTCTGGTTCGACCAGCGCGGCCTCCATCAGGCCCTGTTGAATCTGTTCGCGAATGCCGCCGACGCCATGCAGGACCAGGACAACCCGACCATCACCCTGAAAGTGACCAGCGGGCCGCGGCTGATCACCCTCAGCATCATCGACCGGGGCGTCGGATTGACGCCGCAACAGGCCAGCCAGCTTTTCAAACCCTTTTTTACCTCGAAACCGCACGGGACCGGCCTCGGACTCGTCATTACCAAAAAACTCATTACCAAGATGAACGGCACCATCGACATTCTTCCCGGACCACTTTCGGGATGCCAGGCGAACGTCACCCTCGAAGCCGTCCAAAACGAAGAATTCCATCCGGTCTGAAATCGAAATGCTCAACTCGGCTCCAAAACGCATGCTCATCCTCGACGACGAACCTTTTTTTCGCGAGGTTCTCGCCGATGTCTTCAGCGCCCAGGGGTTTACCGTCTCCATCGCTTCCGGCATTGAGGCGGCGCGCGTCCTGATTCGCCGGACGCCGTTCGACATTGCCCTGCTCGACAATCACCTTCCCGACGGAGACGGCCTGTCGCTGGTGCCGGACCTGCTTGGCTCCAGCGAATCGGTAAAAATCCTGCTCCTGACCGCGTTTCCGAGCTATGAAAACGCGGTTCAGGCACTGAAATCGGGAATTCACGACTATCTGTCCAAGCCGGTGGAGGTCGAGGAGGTCCGCCATGCCGTCGAGCGGCTCCTCCACACGACCGAACTTGAAAAAGTCGAGGAGGTCCAGAAATTCCATGCCCACCGGGAGAGCGAGACGGCGCTGATCGTCGGGTCCGGCGAACGGTTTTCGGAAATCCGGCGGCTCATCGACCGGGCCGCCTCGGTGGACGCGCGGGTCTTCATCACCGGCGAGACCGGAACCGGCAAAAGCTACGTGGCGAAGGCCATCCACTATGCTTCCCGGATCGCCGAGAAACCCTTTATCGGCGTCAATTGCGCCGCCCTGCCTGAATCGCTCATCGAAGCCGAACTCTTCGGGGCCGAAAAAGGGGCCTACACCGGTGCCCACGCCACCCGCAAGGGGCTGTTCGAACTCGCCGAGGGCGGCACGCTGTTTCTCGATGAAGTGGCGGAAATGCCGCTGCAACTCCAGTCGAAACTCCTCGGCGTCCTGGAGGACCGGTCCATCCGCCGGATCGGCGGGGACGTCATCCGGTCCGTTTCCGTCCGGGTAATGGCCGCCACCAACCTCGACCCGGCGCAGGCCATCGACGCGGGCACGTTCCGGCGCGACCTGTTCTATCGCCTGAACGTCATCCTGATTCACCTCCCGCCGCTGCGTGAACGACTCGACGATCTGGCGGAACTCTGCCGCCACTTCATCTCCACCCTCGCCCCCGGCCATCACTTCGAACTCGGACGAGGAGAGGTGGAACGCCTCGCGCAGTACACTTTTCCCGGCAATGTTCGCGAACTCCGCAATATCATCGAGCGCTGCCTCTTTCTCCAGGACGGCCCGGAACTGTTTCCCTCTCGGCTGGTGTTCAATCAACCCGCCAATACCCCGACTTCAAACCGGGCCCCGAATGAGAATGAATCCGTCCGGCTGGCCGACATCGAGCGCACCCACATCCTTCGGATTTTCGAAAAGGGTGGCCGAAACCTCACCGCCACCGCCCAGACGCTCGACATCTCCCTCTCGACCCTCCGCCGGAAACTCACCGAATACGGCGTCAGAACGCCCCTTCCAAACGGACCGGACGCCTGAACATTCCCCCGCAACCCTGTCATTTTGAAAACCACCCTTTCAAAACGACGTGCCGGTTTGACACAGCCTCCTCAAAACCCGACCGGCCCCCAAAATTAAATACTTGAAAACAGTGAACTTATAACTTTCAGGAGGTTTGGCACGGCATGTGCTTTATCTAGTTCGAATCCAACGGACGAAGATGAACCAATGCCTACCATCCTGATTGTCGATGACGAAAAACTTTTCCTGAGCAGTGTTTCGGAGGGTATTTCCGACACGCTGGATGGAGTCCGCGTCCTGACGGCGGGAAACGGGGAGGAAGCCATCCAGGTCCTCAATGGAACCAGTGTGGATTTGATGGTCACGGATCTGAAGATGCCAGTCATGGACGGATTTCACCTGCTGGCCCACGTGATGTCGGAAAAGCCAAGTACCTCGGCCATCGTGATGACCGCCTTCGGGACCGCCGAAATCGAAAAGCAGGTCCGGAAAATCGGGGCCATCGGATACATCGAGAAGCCCATCGACCTTCAGGTGCTGGCGGACGCCATTCAGGAAGTGCTGTTCAAGCGGACCGGCGGATTTCTGCGGGGCATCAATCTCTCCAGTTTCCTCCAGTTGCTCGGCATCGAGCGCAAGACCTGCACGCTCAACGTCCGGCAGGACACGCTGGCCGGCATCCTGGTTTTCCACGAGGGCGAACTGGTGAACGCCCGCACGGGAAGCACCGAGGGCGAAGAGGCAGCCTACGAAATCATCAGTTGGTCGAATCCCGAGATTGAAATCGGCAACATCGCCAAAAAACAGGCCCGAACCATTCAAACCCCGCTGGACCAACTGCTGCTCGATGCCCATCAGATTCTGGACGAGCGCGTGCGGGACGAATCGCTGTCACCGGATTTCAAAAACACCTCGGACGGGCTTCCCTCCGAGAACATTCAAACCCCATTCCCCGCGGAAACACCCCGGGACACCAAAAACAAGGAGACTACCGATATGGCAAACGTCAAAGATTCACTGACTGCGGTTATGGAAATCGAAGGTACCGTGGGCGCGGCGCTGGCCGACTGGAAAAGCGGGATGTGCCTCGGAACCATTGGTGGCACACCGACGTACAACCTTGAAATCGCCGCCGCCGGAAACACCGAAGTCGTCCGGGCCAAAATGAAGGCCATGGCGAATCTGGGGATCAAGGAAACCATTGAGGATATCCTCATCACCCTCGATACCCAGTTCCATCTGATCCGTCTGATCAAGAACTCGCCGAACCTCTTTTTCTACGTTGCGATCAAGAAAGACTCCGGCAACCTCGCGCTCGCCCGGCACAAGCTGTCCCAGATTGAAGGCGGCCTGACGGTTTGACCCGAAACCCTTTCGAACAGACGAAACGCGGAGCCCACGAGCTCCGCGTTTTCTATTTGGGCACCGGTTCGGCGGCGCGCGCCAGCCGTTTCCCTGCCCGGAACTTTGAAGACCAGTTCATCGTACGCGCGCGATCCTTAATACATGTGTCGAACGGCTTCGGGAAAAGAGACCCGGGCGGGATTCGAACCCGCGACGACCTGAGTAGAATTCAGGTGCTCTGTTTCCGCTGAGCTACCGGGCCGGAGGAGTGAAGCTGGCTGCGGGAGAAGGATTCGAACCTCCACGACCGGGTTCAAAGGCCGGTGTCCTGCCAATTGGACGATCCCGCAAAAATGGCTGCGATGGCAGGATTCGAACCTGCGACCATCCGCTTAACAGGCGGTTGCTCTACCACTGAGCTACATCGCAAAAATGGTGGGACGGGTGGGACTCGAACCCACAACTCCCGGCTTAAAAGGCCGGTACTCTGACCATTGAGTTACCATCCCGAAAAAATGGTGAAACGGGTGGGACTCGAACCCACAACCTCCGGATTAAGAATCCGAAGCTCTGACCAATTGAGCTACCGTTCCAGAAGTGGCGGCGCGTGCGGGACTCGAACCCGTAATCTCCGATTTGAAGGACCGGCGGCTTGACCATTCGCACCAACGCGCCATTTCAACTTCCTGATGGGTTCGGGAGGATTCGAACCTCCGGCCTCCGGCTTCGCAAACCGGCGCTCTTTTCCCCTGAGCTACGAACCCGCAAATCAACTGGCGGAAGGCAAGGGATTCGAACCCTCATTCCCTCGTGGGGAGCCGGTTTTCAAGACCGGTGCCGGACCGATTCGGCGTACCTTCCGGACGACTGGCGGAAGCGGAGGGAGTCGAACCCCCAGAACTCGGAATTTCTCCGGCTCGACCGGTTAGCACCCGGCTGCCCTTGCCGCATAGGCGACGCTTCCGAAAATTGAACACACTTATTCCAACTAAATTCAAATTAAATTCAAAAGAAACAATTGATGCGGAAGGAGGGACTCGAACCCCCGTACCCCGAAGGGGGCGGTTTTACGGACCGCCGTCATTGCCGCTCGACCACTTCCGCGAAAACGTCACACCACCGAAAAAACCTCCAAAACGAAGGAGCGGGCACCTCGCCCGAGGTCGCCCGCTCCGTGGAGTCTTCGCGTGTGGATACGCTTGATTCAGGGAGCGGGAAGCCGCTCCCGCGATGCTAAGTCGAATTATTGGAATATTTGCTTGAATACTGGCGTTCCGAATTCAGAACGCGCCGCTGCACCCGTTCCGATTGTTCGGAACGACTCCTGAGGAAGCTCGCACTCTGGACAGCCGATCTCGACCCCGGTACGGGGGAGACGACGAATGGCAGTTGAATGAACATCGTCATGGCTGTGAACTCCTTCTCAAGATGCCGGTCGGATGACCGAATGCGTCCATTATGGACAGAAAATAGAATCCGTCAACACTTTTCTTGAAGAAAAATAGAAAAAATAGAAAATTAAATAAAAACATCTCAAGAAAGAAAAGACGTTGATTCGCAACCGAAGCCAGTAGCCAGTAGCCAGTAGCCAGTAGCCAGTAGCCAGTAGCCAGTAGCCAGTAGCCAGTAGCCAGTAGCCAGAAAATACTGGCCGGCTTTCAGGATTCAAGGCGGAAAAGCCAGCCAACCCCCAAAATCTTCACTGACTGATGGCGGCTGGCGACTGACCACTCTCCCCCGCCTTCATTACAAATCAGTAATGCGGCGGAAAGGTTCGCGAAAGGTGGTCAGGCGTATGGTTGCGGCGTCTCAGACTTGAATGCGCCGAGGTATTCAGGTTTCGAGCAGAGCGTTAGCGTTATTTCCGTCACGAAACCGCCGGTGGCCCTTGGTCTCCTCCTCCGCCACGGGGTTTCGTGACTCTTTTTTCTCCATCCGGATTCCTCCTGAAACCTTCCGCCGTTCCCGCCGAAAAACCGCTTCGGATCGCCCACTCGCGGTGAATCCGGAAATCGTTCGCGCAGGTGGCGGGGCTGTGCCTCGAAAACGTGAGAAACCACACAAACAAAGCAGAAAATTCTTCGTAAAAGCCATTTGACAGCAGAAAATTCTACAAATAGTATTTCCCCTATGAATGAAGTACTCAAAAAGAACGTGGTTGCGCCTTCCGAGGAACTCGACGCCATTGACCGCCGGATTCTCGATTTGCTCCAGCAGGATGGACGGATGACCAATGCAGCCCTGGCCGAAGCGGTCGGACTGACGGCAACGCCGATGCTCCTCCGGATGCGCAAGCTCGAACAGCGCGGAATCATTCGCGGGTACACCGCCATCGTCGATCCGATGGCGCTCGGACGCACCCTGCTCGCCTTCGTGTGGGTCCGGATGGCGAACCACAATCCCGGCATCCACGAACGGTTCGTCGGGATGATTTCCGATTTCGAGGAAGTCCTTGAATGCCACCACATTTCCGGCGAGGAAGATTATCTGTTGAAGGTTCTCGTCCGTGACATGCGCGAGTACGAGAACTTTCTGCTCCATCGCATCAACCAGATTTCCGATATTGCACGGGTTAAAACGACGTTCGTCCTTTCGTCACCCAAGATGGCGACCGCCATTCCGGTCGAGGACATCGTTTCCCAGGGAGGTACCGGACAATGACTGACGCACTTTCCTTCGGCGTACTGAGCTTTACGTCCCTTTTCACCATCATCGACCCCATCGCCGCCGCGCCGGTGTTTGTCGCGCTGACCGAAAAACAGTCGGCGGAACGCAAACGGGCGATGGCGATGAAAGCCTGCCTCGTCGCGTTTTCGGTTTTGATCGTGTTTGCCGTGTGCGGCGGATTCATCTTCAAGATGTTCGGGATTACCGTGGACGCGCTGCGTATCGCGGGCGGCATCCTCTTTTTCGTCAGCGCCATGCAGATGCTGACCGGTCACGCCCATTCGGAATCGGATGAAAAGACAACCGACGCCGACATCGCCATCGTCCCGCTCGGCATTCCCCTGATTTGCGGACCGGGCGCGATCAGCACGGTGATGGTCCTCGTCGGCCAGCACCGGACTCCGCTCTACCTCGGGTCTTTTTTGATTGCCCTGCTGGCGGTTTTGACGCTGACTGCGCTGACACTGATTCTCGCGCCGAAAATTCTGCGCTTTATCGGCCAGAGCGGCGTCGAAGTCATCACGAAAATCATCGGGTTGATTCTGTGTACGCTGGGAGTGCAGTTCATCATCGACGGCCTCCGCCCGATCGTGAGCGGGATGCTCCATCCGTAGGAATCGTTCAGCGATAGGCCTTGCCCGGATGGACTGGGTAATCCCCTTCAATCCCCGTAAACGAGGCGCGAATGCGCCGCCAGATAATAGCCGCGCCCGTCAGGGCGTGGTTCGTCCGGCAACCGTACCCGGAGCGCCAACGGCGCGGTACAAAACCCCGAAGTGTCGCCGCTGACGCGGCTCACCAATGTTTTTCGCGAATCCACCCCGCCCTGACGGGCGGGGCTATTATCTGGCGGCGCATCCGCGCCTCTTCAAACCCGATTCGGTCGTTATTGCCGAAACAGATTTTCAGACTCCATAACAAGGCTAAATACTTCTTTTTCAATTTTTTAGCCTCGTTCACAGGGCTTGAAGAGATATCGCCCTGTCTGTTCGTGCGGAGCGACCAGCGGCTGATGTGTTCCCTCTGCAACCGCTTAGGCAGGCAAGGTCACTTCCAGCACTTCGACGGGTTCCGTCGCGCCAAGTTCAAAATCCGCCCCGGAGGGAATCACGCAGGCGTCCCCCTGTTCAAACCGGTGGCTGCCGTGGCGGACGGATTCGAAATCGAGCCTTCCCTTCAGGACGAAAAGAAAGAAGAACTCCCCCGAATGCCGACGCGCGGCGCGTACGCCTGATTGCCCCGTCGTCCGCATCACCCGGACACCCGCCAATCCACCAGTCGCCCGCCCGATCCCGGTATCCTGAACCTCAAATAGCCCGTTATCAGTCGGATGACATTTCGCAAGCGCCGCCACATGCCGGACGAACCGCTGCCCGCCGAAGTCGCGCTCCGGGCGGACCAGTCCGGTCGGCAAGGCCAGATCGTGATCCGCCAGCGTGTCATGAATGGCCGGACACCCGATTTCGACGACTTCGAGACCGGGCGAGGCTTCCAGAACGCGGTGCCGGATCTCCGGTGGTTGCAGGACGCAATCCCCCGCGTTGAGCACGAACGGCGGCCCCTGATCTTCGTACACCACACGGACCCATCCCGACGCGCAGAAGATCATCTGAAACCGGACCTTGTGGAAGTGAACGTAGTCCGGCACGTCGCCGCCGTCGGGAATGCGGATGTGCGAGGCGACGAACCGCCCGCCCAGTCGTCCCGGAATCAGGTCGCGATAGAGCATTCCGGCACGGCCAACACCCCACCCGTTCCCGGCGTTCATCCGGCTGACGATGAATTCCTGCGTGCCGTCGGGCAGGTTCAAGCCGTCTGGTTCGTCCACCAGAAGAACGCGAATGCCGTCCGGCCCGACGATTTCGGCGGGATGGCCGGAACGTCCACACTCCAGCCGTAAAACCATCGGCGACACCGCCCCGGCGGCCTCCAGTCGCAGCGAAACACCGTATCCTGACACAACCGTTGTAGTGGGTCCGTCGGCGGGCGACACGAGATCGACCCGAAAACCGAGTTTCACGGTAAAAAATGCCACGGTTTCATGCAGGTCACGGCAGGGGATGACCACCTGCGCCGAACGGATGTCGGGAATCGCCAACACCTTTTCCTCCGGTTGTGAACGCCCGATTGGGACCCGGCAATGGCCGGGGTCACCGGTTTCGGGTGGTGTTACCATCTATCACCGTTCCACATTCGCACATTCCCATTCCTCCTCCGAATTGAGAAACGAATGAATATCCTTGTTCTGAACTGCGGCAGTTCCTCCGTCAAATTTCAACTCATCGCCACCGACCTCGACACCATCGAGGCCAACACCGACCGGCGGCTCGCCTCCGGTGAAATCGAACGGGTCGGCGGTGAATCGCTGATGACCTTTCGGACCCAAAACGCGCTTCCAAAACGTTCGACCGCCGCGCTGCGCGACCATCGCCAGGCCGTCGAACACATCATCCGCTGGGTGACGTCGGGCGAATCGGGAATCCCCGAAATCCAGAGCATCGCCGACATTCATGCCATCGGCCACCGGGTCGTCCACGGAGGCGAACATTTCACCCACTCCACGATGATCGACGATCTCGTCCTGCACGACATCGAAGCCTGCATCGAACTCGCGCCGCTCCACAATCCGGCCAATCTCAAGGGCATCATGGCCTGCCGGACCGTTTTCGGCCCCGGACTGCCGCAGGTCGCGGTCTTCGACACCGCCTTTCACCAGTCGCTACCCGAAAAAGCCTACCTGTACGCCCTGCCCTACCAGTTGTATCGCCGCCACAAGGTCCGGCGGTACGGGTTTCACGGCACGTCCTTCCGCTACGTCAGCTACCGCTATCGCCAGCTTCTCGGCATTGAACGCGAACAAGCCAACCTGATTGCCATCCACCTCGGCAACGGGGCCTCGATGTGCGCCGTCAAGGGCGGTGAGTCGAAGGACACTTCGATGGGTTTCACCCCGCTCGAAGGGCTCGTCATGGGCACGCGCGCGGGCGATCTCGACCCGGCCATCGTGGACTATCTTTCCGAGAAAGAAGGGCTTACGGCCCGCGAAGTCGAGACCCTGCTCAACAAGCAGTCGGGGCTGATCGGCATTTCCGGGCTCACCAACGACATGCGCGACCTGCTCGATGAAGCCGACGAACACGACGACCGCCGGGCCAAACTCGCGATCGACATTTTCTGCTACCGGGTCAAGAAATACATCGGGGCCTATCTGGCGGCGATGGGAGGGACCGACGCGGTGGTCTTCACCGGCGGCATCGGCGAAAACTCGCCCGCCATCCGCGCGCGCAT
>JAAFHI010000410.1 GCA_013298335.1 Actinomycetota bacterium | reverse complement strand
TGCGCTCGGAAACGGCGACATCACCGAACTCCGCGCCTGTCTGGTCGGCGGTGGACTCCTCATCGCGGTGTTCTTCATCCCCTTCGTCGGACAGATTTTCTGGATCGGCCTGCTCATCCAGTGTTTCGGCACCGCGCTTCTGCGCCTGTTTTCCCGCCCCGGAACCGCCCCGGAACCTGACCCGACCGCCCCCGTCCGTTTTGACGTCTAAGCCATCCACGGTTTTCGTTATGGAGGTACCCGCCCCCCATAAGTGTTTCGGAACCAATTTCATCGCGGGCTTTTCTCTGAAGGTGGGAATCGAAGTCCCGTTTCCGCTCCTCGGCATCTTCCGTCCTATCTCCAATAAAGAGACTGGTTTACAAGGATTTCCCAAAACAGTTGGTATTTTTCTCGGGATTTTTTTCTCCGTTTTGCAATTTTTAGGGTTTACAGCCGAATCCAAAGTGCTTATAACTTACCCATTCCACATAATGATTGCTTATCTCTTGGGAATATGAACACCTTCTTCGCACCCATCGAACACGCCACGAGCGCCTCCAAAACGGTCCTGAAAACCGGTTTGTCGAGCCTCGTCGTCGTCGTTGGGGTCGCTGTCGTACGGGTAACCGTCGTCGGAGTCCTTCTGCTTGGAAGCATTTCGATTATTACCGACAGTCGAATAGCGGGGGTGGCTCAGGCCTGAGGCAGATTCGAAACGAAACATCGAAAGCCACCCCCGAAAAAGGGTGGCTTTCGTCGTATGAGAGGTTGTGCGTTCCAATGTCCGAGCGTTCCGGTTCACAAATCGTCATCGAGTCGCTCATCCGCAACGGCGTGGATACCGTCTTCGGCTATCCGGGCGGGGCCATCATGCCGCTGTATGACGCGCTCTACGATGCACCGATTACCCACATCCTCACCCGCCACGAACAGGCCGCCGTCCATGCCGCCGAAGGCTACGCGCGGGTTTCCGGCAAAGTCGGCGTCTGCATCGCCACCTCCGGCCCCGGCGCAACCAATCTCGTTACCGGACTGGCCGATGCCTGGATGGACTCCATCCCGATCGTGGCCATTACCGGACAGGTCGCCACGCACCTCATCGGCACCGATGCCTTTCAGGAAACCAACGTCGTCGGCGTTTCGACCGCCATCACCAAGCAGGTGATCCAGCCCCGTACCGTGGATGAACTTCCCGCCGCGCTGGCCGAAGCGTTCTACCTCGCGGCTTCCGGACGTCCCGGCCCGGTTCTGGTCGATATTCCGAAAGACGTACTGCTGAAAAAGACTACTTCCCCCGAAGTCAGCGAATCCGGCGTCAGAATTTCAGGCTACATCGAACGTCCGGCGCCGGACTTCGCCGAAATCGAAGAGGCCCTCGCGGTTCTTCGCACCGCCCGCAAACCCCTCATCATCGTGGGCGGCGGATGCAAGATGTCCGGGTCGGAAACCGTCGCGAAATTCCGCCGGTTCTGCGCCGTGACCGGAATTCCCGTCACCACGACCCTCAACGCCATCGGGACACCCGCCGCCGATTACCCGTATCTGTTGGGAATGCTGGGGATGCACGGATTGAAGCGGTCCAATGTGGCGGTCGGCGAATGCGACGTCCTGATTGCTCTTGGAATGCGTTTCGATGACCGGGTGACCGGCGCGCCCGCGAAATTCGCGAAGCAGGCGAAAATCATCCACATCGAACTCGACCCGGCGGAAATCAACAAACTCATTCCGGTGGATTTCGGCATCAACGCCGACCTCGGCGACGTGCTCGACGCCTGGCTGGACGACCTCGACCGGACGCCCTACGCCACCCCGGCGGAATGGCAGGTCGAAGCCTTCGCCCCCGGTGACGGTCTGAAAGTCCCGGCAGCCGTCGAACGCAGCGTCGTTCCACCGACCGACGTGCTGGACATGCTTTTCAGGATTCTGCCGCCCGACGCCATCGTCACGACCGATGTCGGACAGCACCAGATGTGGACCGCCCAGCGCGCTTTCCCGAACGGTGCCCGCGATTTTCTGACCTCCGGCGGCCTCGGCACGATGGGTTTCGGCCTGCCTTCCGCCATCGGCGCGCAGTTCGCCTGCCCGGATCGCACCGTGGTCACGGTCGTCGGCGACGGCGGATTCCAGATGTCCATCGCGGAACTCGCGACCCTCAAACGCCACAATCTGCCGGTCAAGGTACTGGTCCTCGACAACAAGTTTCTCGGAATGGTCCGCCAGTGGCAGGAACTGTTCCACGACGGTCGCTATTCCGCCGTCGATCTGCGCGACAACCCGGATTTCGCCGCCATCGCCCGGGCCTACGGCGTGGGCGGCATGACGCTCGACGAACCCGGCGAAATCGAGGCCACCCTGCGTGAGTGGCTGGCGACGCCGGGGCCGGTGCTCCTCCACGCCGAATGCCACGTGGAGCAAAACGTATACCCGATGATTCCAGCCGGGGCGGCCATCAACGAAATGATCGAAGCCCAGCCCGGACAACCGTAAAACTTTCTTCGCAAAGGTCCTGGACAACCCGCCGGTTGCCTTGAAAAGGAGATTCGAATGCGCTCGATGGATTTCATGCTTGTTCTGCGTCACCGCCGCGTCCTGCCGAAGCTATTCATGTTGCTCGAACGCCTCGGCGCGGAATGCCGCCAGTTCCAGTTTCATCCGCATCACGGCACCGGCGGACGCCTCCGCCTGACGGTCGAGTGCCCGCCGATGCTCGCCCACCGCGTCCGGACCCAGATCGAACGCCTCGTGGACGTCACGGAAACGCTCGAACTCCACGGCGAGGAAACGGCGAGTTTCTACGCGACGGAACAGGCCGCCTGATTTTCGATTTTTTTAAGGGATTTGGGTTCCCGGCACGGGCTCTGGTTTTGGTTGGGGGGATGGATGGTCAGTTCTCTTACGAGTAACTGCTTTGACATCAAATACTGAAACCGGACCCCGTGCCTGGGGACCCAAAACATTCAAGACAGCAGTCAGTGGTCAGTAGTCAGCAGTCAGTGGTCAGTAGTCAGTAGTCAGTAGTCAGTAGTCAGTAGTCAGTAGAGGGCGCGGAGCGTCCGAAAGATCGCTAGTCCATGGCGTAAGCCATAGGAATTAAATGGGTTAAAGGATTTGCCTGAACCTGATCCCTGATCCCCGAATCCTGATCCCTTTTTGGTTTGAACCCGACACCTTCTCATGAGTTTCGCCAACGCATCGTACATCTGGAAAAACGGCCAGCTCCTCCCGTGGAGCGAGGCCACAATCCATATTTCGGCCCACGCGCTGCACTACGGAACGGGCGTTTTCGAGGGAATCCGGTGTTACAAGACTGATGACGGACCGGCCATTTTCCGGCTGACCGACCATTCGAAGCGGTTTCTGGCCTCGGCGAAGATGCACCATCTGACCGTTCCGTACTCAGTTGAAGAACTCGACCAGGCCTGCGTCGAGACGGTGGCCGCCAACGGGCTTGAATCCGGCTACATCCGGCCCATCTCGTTCTTCGGAAGCGGTTCGCTCAGTCTGTTTCCCGGCGCCTGTCCGGTCGAAACCGCCGTCCTGGCCTGGACCTGGGGCGTGTATCTCGGCGACGACAGCCTGAAAAACGGCATCCGCGCGACGATTTCCTCGTGGGCGAAGTTCGATACCAACGCCCTGCCGACCGAAGCAAAAGCCTGCGGCCAGTATCTCAACTCGGTGTTGGCCACGCATGAGGCCCGCGCGCGCGGGTTCGAGGAAGCGCTTTTGCTCAATTCGCGCGGCGATTTCGCCGAAGGCGCGGGTGAAAATCTCTTCATCGTCAAAAACGGAACGCTCCACACCAACGGTCTGGCCGGAGATTCCATTTTGCAGGGAATCACCCGCGACACGGTGCTGACCCTCGCCCGCGAACGGGACATCCCGGTGGTCATCCGGTCGCTCTCCAGAACCGACCTGTTCACCGCTGATGAATCATTCATTACCGGGACGGCTGCCGAAGTCGTGCCGCTGCGGGAAGTTGACGGACGGGTCATCGGAACCGGTGACCGACCTGTAACCCGTTCCATTCAGGATGCATATCGCGCGGTGGTGGAAGGCAGGGACGCCCATCACCGTGACTGGTTGACCTACGTTCCAAAAGCGACGGACGCCGCCCGCGCCTGAGCGACGGTCCGCTTTCCCCCGGAGGCTGTAGATGTCAGTACGATTCAGTTTGGTACCCACTGAAACCCCGAAACCGATGACCGTCGCCGATCGCGCCACGCGCGGCCCGGCGCAACCGTTTCCCAATTCCGGACGCAAATTCCTTTCCTCCCTGAGCGAAATCAGCGGCGGGAAAAACGGCCTCGCGGGCGATTCGCTTGGAATGATCCGCTCCGAAACGCCCGCCGGCACGATGATTCCGGCGCGGTGCGAATCCTCCGAGCGGATTCTGGTCATTCTCACGGGAGCCTGGTTTTTCACGGTCGCCGGCGAACCCTTCGTCGCCTGCGCGGGGGACGCGGTGCATCTGCCCGCGGAGGTCGAATACAACGCGGAAGTCCTCGAATCCTCCGCCACCATCGAGATTTTCGGGGCCGAACCCGAAACCCACGATACCGGAGAGCATTATCTCTGGGGCGTGTAGTCGCCAAAACGAGATTTCAGGAGAAGACGATGAACGTT
>JAAFHI010000846.1 GCA_013298335.1 Actinomycetota bacterium | reverse complement strand
CGCCACAATTGTGGAATCAAGGACCCCAACTTCGGACGAATTGCTTCCGCCACCCAGTGCCTGAAGGTTGCTGGAAAAGTTCCCCTGTCCGATTGACTGTTCATAAATCGCCTGGGCCGAATGCAGGGTTCTCAGGGTTTGAACCATCGAGGCCCCGTTTGCGCTCCGTCGTGAGGCAAGCAGATTGGGTACGGCGATCGCGGCAATGATCCCGATGATGGCAACGACGATCAGGAGCTCGATGAGCGAGAAGCCTCTGACATTTCTGAAGTTCATGGGGTGATACCGACATCCGGGGCCAAGGGGGCTACTGCGGAAAGCGGACGCCGCGCAAGCTCCGCCAGAGCGGATTCACGTAGGCGGGGCTGCCGACAATACCGGACATCAAAAAGGGTTACGCGGGGTCAACACGGCACTTTACTCTGATTCTCGCCTGGTTGGAAACACCTTCGTCACATCAAGCGGATTCGAGCTGTGGGCGGAGCGTTCCGTGAACGGAGAATTTTTTAATTGACATAGTGTATATCAGACACTATTGTTGATTCGTAAGCGATGAAAAAGCGCGGAAATAAACGAAAATCACAAGGAACAGGATGCACATGAACGCTCACTTCGAAATTGCCGCCGGGTCGGTTCCGGGGATGCGACACATCGCTGCTGGACGCAACAATCAGGACGCCCTGTGTGTCCTGTCGCGTTCCGCGGCGACGGTCGCCGTGGTGTGCGACGGTTGCGGAAGCGCGGCCCGAAGCGAAGTTGGTGCCTGGCTGGGAGCGGAACTGATCGCCGGGGAGGTCATCCGGCGGTGTGACGGACAGACCCGTTTTTCGGAACAATCGCTCGGCACTGCCGGAGAGGCCGTGATGGACGCGCTGCGTGCGCTGGCCGGGCGATTTGTCGGCAGGGAAGCGCATGCGGTCAGCGAGGGTTTTCTCTTTACGGTGATCGGCGTGGTCGTGCTGGCCGAGGAAACGGTGGTGTTCGCGGCGGGTGACGGCGTGTTTGCCGTCAACGGCGAAGTGGTCGTCATCGGTCCCTTCGCAGGAAACGCGCCGCCCTATCTCGGGCTCTCCCTGCTTGGAAAAAAAACCGGAACGGCGGGTGAGGGATTGAAAATTCTGCGTCGCGTTCCCACTTCCGAAGTGGAATCGCTGGTGGTCGGAAGCGATGGCGTCGGTGATCTCGTCGAAGTTCATCGCGACGGGGTCAACGGCGTGGCGCTCGCCGGTTTCTGGGAAGACGACGCGCTCTTTCGGAATCCCGATGGCGTCCGTCGGCGGCTCGCGAAGCTGAATCAGCCGGTGCGCGAAATTGACTGGGAGGCGCGCCGCGTCAGGAAAACCGGGGCGACACTCGATGACGACACGACGCTGGTGGTGATTCGCCGGAAACGGGATGTCCCGGTCGAAACCCCGGCGGCCTGATTTCCTCAATCGAAAATCGCAAATCTCAAATCGAACATTCTCCGAGGCAGTTATGCGGGTTTACGTCGGCGGAAAAAAAATGACCATCTCGCCCACCCAGGCCATCGGCAAGGGCGGTGAGGCCGACATCTACGACATCGGCAACGGTCAGGCGCTCAAGATCTTCAAATCGCCGGTCCATGCGGATTTCGCCGGTCAACCCGCCGCCCAGCGGGCTGCCGAAGAGCGGCTTCAGGCGCACCAGACCAAGTTGAAAGCCTTTCCCGCCGGCCTGCCTTCGCGGGTGGTCACACCGGTCGAGATTGCGACCGACAGCTCGAAAAGGAACGTCATCGGGTATGCCATGCGGTTTGTGCGCAACGGGGAACACTTTCTGCGACTGGCCGAACCGCTCTTCCGGCAGACCGAATGCGATGCGGCACGGGTTACAAAACTGTTTGAAGATCTGCACCTGACTGTCGCCGTGCTGCACCGCGAAGGCGTGGTGATTGGGGATTTCAATGACTTGAACGTGCTGGCGGTGGATAACGCGGCCTTCGTCATCGACGCCGACAGTTTTCAGTTCGGGGCGTTTCCCTGCCGGGTGTTCACCGCGCGCTTCGTGGACCCGCTGTTGTGTCGCCCCCAGGCGAACGCACCGGAACTCGTGAGTCCGCACACGCCGCAGTCGGACTGGTATTCGTTCGCGGTGATGTTCTTTCAGTCGCTGCTGCTTGTCGGCCCCTATGACGGCGTCTATCGCCCGAAAGACCCGGCCAGCCGGATTCCGCATGACGCGCGGTCGCTGCGCCGAATCTCGATTTTTCATCCCGAGGTCAAAGTTCCCAAGTCGGCGCGACCGTTTCAGACGCTGCCGGATGACGTCCTGCATTTTTTTGCCGAGGTGTTCGAACGCGACCGGCGCGGCGAATTTCCCCGCGATCTGTTCACGGCGTTGCGGTGGACGCGCTGCCCGGCCTGTGGCCTCGAACATGCCCGTCCGCACTGTCCGCACTGCGCCCGGATGTCGCTGCCGGCGGCGCTTCCGGTGATGGTCGCGCGGGGGACGGTGACGGCGGAGGAAGTCTTCGCGACGGCGGGCACGATTGTCGACGCGGCGCTGGTGGGTGGGCGGCTGGCGCTTCGATACTTCGAAAAAGGCGCGCTGCGGGGAATGAATGAAACGCTCCTCGAACCGTCGCCCATCGGAATTCTCGACGGTTGC
>JAAFHI010000875.1 GCA_013298335.1 Actinomycetota bacterium | reverse complement strand
TGTTTCGGCCTTCATTGTGTCGCCTTTTTTGACACAGTTCGTTTTTCGGGCCGACATCGAGGCCGACTTCCGGCGTGAAACCGTGGCCAAGGTTTCCGAAGCGCGCGAATCCATTGCGCGGCGGTTTGAAACGCAGCGGACGACGCTTTCAAAATCCCTTGAAACCGCCCGGGATTCCCTCATCACCGAGGTTTCCGGGCGGGGTCGTTCGGGGAAATACGGCGACGGCATCACTTCCGGCGCCATCCGTGAGCGCATCGTAGCGTCGGAGGGAAGTCTGAATTCACTGGATTCCGAAAAAGTGGCCGAACTTTCAGCATTCGACCAAGCCGTGGCGCAGGGAAATGTCGCCGAGGTCGAGCAGCGGTGGGGCGTCAGGATTCCGAAGGATTCGGTGGTTGACCGCTTCTCCCGGATGAACGCAGTCCTGCAACGCCCGGAGTCCAAACCGGTTTCCCTCGCTGTCAAAGTCTTTTTCGGGATCGTGTGCGTCTCGCTGGTGCTCTTCAAGCTCTTTCTTTCGAACGGCGCCGTCATGCTTTACCTCTCGGAAGAGAACCAGTCCCTGTGGCGGCAGTACCGAAAGGGCGCTTTCGACGGATGGTTACCGAAATGTGACCGTTCAGATGCCCCGGTCCTGATGTCGCCGGTCCAGTTCATGGCCTGGCACGCCTCGGTCCTTCCCAAACTCGGCCTTGCCAACCAGGCCGATGACGATGCACGGGCCGCCGCCGCCGAAGTCGCCCGGGTTGAAGCCGAACTTGCTGCCGAACGGACAGGGCTGGATGCCTACTGGGGAATTCACAACGGACGCCTTGAAGCCATCCATGCGAATCAACTTGCCCGCGGGGCGGTGAACCATGAAGTCTTCGATTTGAAACGTCATTTCAACGAACTGATGGCCGAGCCGGGATCGAAGTCTCTCGACGAGTTGCGTTACATCCGGATGGTCGAGACTTCGCTGCGGGAAAAGCGAGTTGAACTGGACGCGCTGGGCAGCCGTGACCACGCCCTTCGTTTGAAGGGGGTCGATCCGGTGGACGAATTCAAGCGTTGAAGTCGAAAGGCTTTCAGAAAAAGTTCGAGAAATACGCCATTGCATCTCGGCAGGCACCATTGGTATTCAAAAAAATGAGGGACTTGTTGAAGTCTATGGTCTCCCTGCGATTGCCGCAGGGTAGTCGAAGTAGAAAGACCATTGGCCCACAATTTTCCTTTATGTTGAGAACGACAAAAAGGAAACTATTGGGCCAATGGTCAAGTTACCGCCACGATTGAAGCGATTTCCAAGAACTTTACAACTCGAAGGAAGCCGGAAATGGACCACACGCCGGAAACGAGTCAATCCTCAACCTGTTGGTTTGTCGGGGCCAGCTTTTCGGGCGACGATGACCAGACCTCCCGATTCTTGACCGAAGGCGTTTGGGAAAACGGGTACGTAGACCGATATCACGAACTGGTCCGCTCGATGCGGCCCGGTGACCGGATCGCCATCAAGTCCACCTATACCCGAAAAAACAACCTTCCGTTCGAGGGTCGGGGGCAGACCGTGTCGGTTCTGGCCATCAAGGCGACGGGGACGATTCTCGAAAACCCAGGAGATGGGAAGCGGATACGGGTTGAGTGGAAAAGGGCCGATCCGGTTCGGGAATGGTATTTCTTCACCAATCGGCTAACGGTCTGGAGGGTCACGCCCGAAGACTGGACCTCAGAGGCCCTGATTTCCTTTACGTTTGAAGAAAAGGATCAGGACATTGACCGGTTTCTCAATGAACCAAGAAACCGGGATCGCTTTGGCGTCGAGAAGGATCGGTTCGGCTGGACCGCGTTCTATCAGGCCGTGGCGGAAAAACTGCTGGCATTCCGTTTTGACCGGACACCGCTCATCGAAGGAATCCACCAGCTTCAAGTACCCAAACTCGGTTACCTAACGGACGAATTTTCCGACGGTTCAAAAGGTCCTCTGCAAGACATCTGTCCGTTTACGGCGATGAGCACGTTCAATCGGGCGATAACCATTACCAATCGGAAACTCATTGCCGGGGCGCTGGCCGGTCTGCTGGGTGTTCAGGTTCCCGTTCCGGACTCCTTCGAGGGGATTCCCGTCCAGAACAACCAGAATTCATGGTTTTTCGGCTTCGCGAAGAAGCGCGGGCCGGAAGACATCGACCGTTTGTGGAAGATTTTCGAAGTCGCCAATGAATTTCTTCAAACCGAAGGGGCGAACCGGAATGCTTTCATCGAAGCCTACGATCAGGCTCTTTCGGTCTCGGGCGTTTCGTGGAATCTGACGTGGGGCCTGTACTGGATGCACCCCTGGGATTTTCCCACGCTGGATGGCCACTCCCGAACCTACATAGAGAATTTCCTTGGTCTGAAAATTCTGTCGCCCGGAAAAAAGGGACCCTGTACCGGGTTTGACTACCTGAAAACGCTCGATACGTTGAAGGAGCGTTTCAAGGAGGAGAGCTTTTCGGTTCATTCGTTCCCAGAGCTTTCGCTTGAAGCCTGGTTGTACGAGGACCCGGTCCCACCGAAGGTATCGGGT
>JAAFHI010000153.1 GCA_013298335.1 Actinomycetota bacterium | reverse complement strand
ATGCTTTTGACGAGATGTACTCGGCACGGGACTGGTCGGTGGAGTCCAGATACAGCACCACCGCCTCATCTCCGGTGAAATCGCCGAGCCGGGTGATTTTCTGGTGGATGATCGAATCGGCTTCTAAAATCCGGGAAACAGTCTCCCCGATTTCTCCTGGGGGAAGGAGAACCTTGATTGAATGGGTTGGATGAACGGTTGGACTCAACGCGAAACTCCTTGCGCACCCTTCATCCGACAATAGATCGGGACAGGGAGGTCTCCTGGAAAAAAGTTCCAAAGAATTGGATTGAAGAGGGTAAAAAAGGGTGGGCGTATCTTCCGAAACTAAGCCGCGAAAAAGGGAAAGTCAACTTGTAGGGCCGCAGGGCCCAGGGCAAACGCATCTAAACCGTCAGAACTCGTTGTAGAAACGCGGTGTCCCAACCCGCCCGTTTTTGCTTTGCCCGCAGACTGCCTTTGGACGTGTCGCGTTTGAGCAGATTGAGCGCCAGATGACGAACCATCGCCATATTCTCGGCGGCGTGGCCGGTCCGGATACGCGACTGGTCTTCGCGAAACGTTACGTCCAGCACCCAGTGAAGCTGGTTTTCAATTCCCCAGTGGGCACGAACCGCGTTGGCGATCACCGCGGCGTCCGGACCAAGGCTGGTGATGAAGTAGGCCAACTCGACGGTCGTTTTCTCACTGATGGTCCGTGTCCGCTCAACCAGGGCAATGCTTTTCAGATCGGTCCAGTCGTGATCCCGGCGCAGCCAGTCAATGTCGTCGGTCGCCCAGCAGCGGCGGGTTTCAATCCGACCGTGGTCGCCGGTCACTTCCCGATGCGCGGCCAGTCCGGCAAATCCGCGCGACCGGGCATCGGTGAAGAACAGGTCCAGGTCCGCCAGCAATGTCTCCTGATTGCCCTTGACCGAAAGCACGTAGTCCGCCTCCTTCGCCCGAATCCGACCCGCAATCTCCTTCTGGCAGCCCATCGCGTCAATCGTCACGATACATCCCTTCAATATCAGCATCTCCAACAACTTCGGGATCGCCGTGATCTCGTTCGACTTCTCCTCGGTGCGCACCTGACCCAGCACCAGCCGGTTTGCCGTCGCCCACGCGCTCACCATGTGCAGCGCCCGTTGCCACGCGCTCCCGCTGCGCCGCAACCGCTTGCCGTCAATCGCCACCACCTCCCCGCCAACCACTTCCCGCACCACCGCAACCCATTCCAGAAAACAGTCACGAAACGCCTCCGGATCAAGTCGCGCAAAGACCCGGTTGAACGTGTCGTGCGACGGAATCCCTCCCGGCAATTCCAAAAATATCTTTAACCACGCGTATTTCGCCTTCCCGAATTCCGCGCAATCCGTGAAGCTTTCGCCTCCGCTCATGGCCGTGCAGACGGCAATCACCAGAATATCAATCAACCGATGTTCCCGCGTCCGTGCCACGCGGGGATCGGAAATTCCGGAAAAAATCTCAATCAGCGTCTTCTGTTTCGGTGGCGTCATGGCGACAACACTAAACCGAAGTCACCTATTTCTTCCATTCACTACTCTTTAAGATGCGATTGCCCTGCGTTGCGATATAGGCCTCATTCCCGCTACCGACCGTGAAATGAAGGTTTCCTGAATGGTTTGCCCCTTGCGGACAGACTCAAGGCTTTGACCTTTCACGGCTTTCGGTAACCAGCAATTCGCCGCCGACCGCCTACGCGCGGGCCTGTCATCTGTCGTCGTTCTTCCAGAAGGCGATGCGCGAAACCGCCCGGTATGCCATGCCAAAAGTCCCGAAGACGTACCAAAGCGGAAGTACGAAAACCCCCACCGACTAGCAGGGTCGCCGTCAGCGTATGAATTTCTCCGGTACGACCGCGCCCTCGCTGGCAAGCAAGGTCACCCGGTCGCCGGTTGAAAGCAACCGTGTCGCGCCCCGGACGTTGGTGATCGCGGGCAAGCCGATTTCCCGAAGAATAATCGAGCCATGAGAGAGGTCGCCGCCGGTTTCCACTACGACCCCCGCAACCCCCGCGAAGGTCGGGATCCAACCGGCGTCAACCGAACGCGCAATCAAAATAATCGGTTCTTCTCCCGATAATGCCGCTGGCCGCTCAGTTTCGGGTTCAGTGAGAACCCAGGCCCGACCAGTGACTTTTCCCGAGGTCAGACTCACGCCGTTCAGCCGGGGCGTTTCGATGAATCGTGCCGGGGAATCCCGAAACGCCTCGAAATCGTCGTTTCGGTAAAAAACGTCCGGGAAATCGTAGTCCGCGAAGCGTGCCTGCTCGGCCTCTCGTTCAGCAAAGAATGCCATGTCCGGCATCCATCCCGCGTCGAGCCGGCGGACATCCTCAAGTTCAAGAATCCAGAGGGCTTCGACGGTCGGAAGCCGGCTCTCCGCAACGGCGTGGGCGGCCAGCCGCAACAGGTTTTGGCGAACCCGCGCAAAAGCGTTCATTCCCGCCGAGCGCAGTCGTTCGCGGGCTTCGATGACCCGCCGGGCCTGGGCCCAGATGGGGCGGCAGGCAAGAGCTTTGAAGCCTGGCTGGACGGAGTCGGGCACAAAAGCCGTTTCGGAAGCGATGGCCCTCAGGAGTGGCGTCGGGTCCTCCCGGTAGCGGGGGCGCGCCACGTCGCTTTCAAAAATCCCGCGATGACCGTGAGTGCGCAGATAGGTGGTCCAGGCTTTTTGAAATTCCGGATGGTTCGGGAGGTGGCCCTGCGCCAACCCGGTCCGCAACTCGGGGTTGGCGCGGGCCAGTTCCCGGAGCGGTTCGAGATCGGTGAACATCCGGGTTGAGACGGTTTCCAGGGAGCGACTCAGTTCAGCAAGGGTGCCCACTTTTTTCAAAAGGGCGACCGGGCCGCTGATTGCCTGGGTCAGCGAAAACATTTCCCGGACCAGACCGGCGTAGATGGCGCGGAGGGCGGCGACGCCGTCCGAAAAGGTCTCAATCGGCTGGTCCGGCACCGTATCCATCCACCGGATGCGGCGCTCGGCGGCGGCCCCTGCTCCGAGTTGCGCGATACCGAGTTTGAAGAGGACCGGGACTTTTGAAAGCAGGGTCGGGACATTCACCGGAAAAGGGTCGTCGTCCTGTCCGCCGATGCCGTCGGTCACGAGACGCGTGGGCAATCCCCAGTGGCGCATCATTTCGGTCAGCAGGGAAAGATTGATGAACGGCCGGCCGCGAAAAACCTCGATGAAGGACCTTCCGGAAGGCAAAGTCGGGTCGAATTCCCGATAGTAGGAAAAAAGGTCCTCGGCGCAGGACCCGATGAGGCTCGTCATGAACCGTGAGGGAAGCGGCGGCAGGATTTCCTTGTGATTGGCGACGGTGAAACGTTCGTTTCGCCGGGTTCGGCGCGTGACCGGACGAATCTGGACCAGAAAGCAGGTCGTTCCGTCATCGGCCCATTCGATGTCCCAGTCACCGGGGCCGAAAGCGGCACGCGTCTGGTTGAGCAGCCCGTGGAGGCGACCGGCGAAAACCGGCTGATCGGGACGCGCGTTCCCTTCCCGTTGTGAAAGCGTGAACGAACGGCCCTCGATTTTGCCCGCGAGAAGGCCGTCGGCCAGTCCCTCGGTCCAGTTGACGAGATCATCCTGAAAGTCGCGTTCGGAAAAAGCCACCCCGGCGGCGCGAGCCAAAACCATCTCAAGAATCAGGACATCGCGACGGAAACGGGCGGTGCGGGCGGAATCCCAGACCCGAACCAGCGCGGCGGCGAGCGCGGCAGGGGAATTCCCCGGAACGTCGAGTTCGGAGTGAAAGTGACCGGCAAGGCTGCTCTCCGCGTTGTCCTCGGCGGAAAAGGCCGACCGGACGGCCACCGGCCCGGAAAACGCCGGAAAATTGAAAAATTCGATCAGTCGTTCAGGGTCGGGAATGTAATGGCGCTCGGTATCGAGGCAGATCAGTCCCCGCTCGATGGCGGCTTTTCGGGCTTCGTCCAGCAGGATCACTCCGGGTGGAACCGGCAACCCGCGCGCGGCGGCCCGGTCCAGCAGGGCCCCTTTGTTCCCGATGCCGGTCTTGGCGGCCCGATCAGAGCCGAGGGTGAAAAACCATTGATTGTCGATCTTCGGGAGGGTCATGCGATGGTGACCGGTGTCGAAGATAGAAGCGAATGCGAGATCTCGATGATCTTCCCCGCGTAGTCTTCCGGCTGCTCGATCATCGGAAAGTGATCCCATTCGTCGATGATGACGGTCTGGGCGCGGGGCAGTTTTTCGCGAAAAAGCGCCGCCTGTTCGACCTTCAGCACGCGCTCCCGTGCCCCCCAGAGCAGGGCCGCCGGGATTTCAACCGGTTTCAACCCGACGAACCACTCGGCGGTAATCAGGTCGAACATTTGCGAGAAGGCGGTGCATTGCCGGTATTCATCGAAAAATCGGTTGAGGAAGTCGTCCGGCACGGATTCCGAAAAGAGCATTTTTCGGAAAACGGGGCGCGCGATCCGGGACGAGAAAAGCCATTTGCCGAAGCTTCGGGTCGCTTCAAACCCCATGAGCTTTGGAAAGAACCGGGTGTCGAGATTGGCCCCCACCGGAGCATGAAGGATGACGCCGCCGACCGTTTCCGGAAAATGCTGGAGATATTCGAGGACAATCGAGCCGCCAATGCCGTGGCCGAGAAGAACGGGACGCTCGCCGTTCCGGACAATCCGGTCCCGCAGCCAGTTTGCGTAATCCGCGAGGGTTCTGAGCGACGGATTTGCCGGTTCGCCCCCGAATCCGGGGAGGGTCGGGGCCTCGAATCGGACGGTTGGTGGAATGAAGGGGCGTATTCTTTCATACCGGAATCCGCCCCCGCCGTTTCCGTGAATTCCGATGATTGATAAGGAAGCAGTCATTTGACGAACTCGATCCAGTCCGGGTGATCACCCGCGTGGGCGAAATCATGGGCCTTGAGGATGTCACCGGAAGCAGAAACCAGAAAAGCCCCGGGCAGAACCCACGGATCGCCCACGGGCCGACCAATGAAGTGTCCCTTGCGGGCCGCGCGCAGGCCGCAGGCCCAGACCTCGGGGCCGAACATGTCGCGCAGGCCACCGCGTTCGATGCCGAAGCCCTTGTAGAAAGTCAGCCCCGAATCGGAAACGGCCCGGGATTCCGGCCAATGGCTTTTGAAAAAGGAGGCTCCGTCGGCAACCGTACCCTGAAAAAAGAAGATGACCGGTGGAAAACCGGCGGTTGATTCAGCGACGTGGCGTAAATCCATTACGCACTCGCGACAGAAGATTCAGCCAAAGTGACGCAAAAAGACGAGTAGCGTCGGTTTTGCGTCGAGCAGGTCCGCGAAGTGCGGCCCGGGCAGGTTGAGACCATCGACTGGAGTCGCCAAAAGAAGTTCGGAGATTTTTTTCATCGGGAAGACGTGTCATTCGGGCGGGATGTGCCCGGGGGATCGCAAATCTGAACGAGCCGGGGGGTGAAGGGCTGTGCGAAAGGTGACGCTTCAGGGGATCAGGCGGGAGCCTCAACCCGTCGAGCCATCCATACCAGCCAGATGCCGGCGTGACAGCTCCAGGCGAAGACCCGTAACCAGTTTGTTCCAGTCAACCGTTCGACGGCTTCGGGATTGAAGCCGGCCCCGAGCTGGTCGTGGAGTGGGACCGAGACGAAGAAGGTCACCGCGAAAGCCACGGCGACGCAGACCGCCCCCCCCGCGGTCGTCCAGAGGGGGACGCTCGCCGGGCAACGCCACAGAAGCCAACCTGCGGTGAATGCCTCGACCAGCATCGCGGGACCGACGACCAACGTGATGCGGTTTGCATGGGCCGCGTGAAAATCCGCAAACCGGTCGGGGCCGACCAGTCGCATGGACGGGTAGACCACGAGCTGCACCAACCAGATGACCCCAGCCATGAAACAGGCGGAGCCGATAGAGAGCGAGATCGCCAATCGTTCTAAAACCAGCATGAGAAACCGGATTCCTCCTATAATGACGGACGCGACCGAAAATCAGTCCCGGGGGATGAATTCGGAGACTCCGGCGAAATCCTTGGCGTTGGCGGTCGGGAGCTTCAATTCCCGCAACTCAGCCCCGTGATGAAAACCGATGTATCGAGGATGGTCCCGGCCACCTATACCTCCAGATTCCCAAACACGTCGCGAATCGCGCCTTCACCCTTCATGAGACGCTCGTGGGCCTTCAACGCCGCTGCCGCGTGTTCGTGTTCGTCGATGAGGGCATCCAGAGCGCGCTCGATGGTCTCGGTTTCGGTCGTCGCGCCGAGCAGCTTCTGAGCGTGGCGAATTTTGGTTTCGTCCAGCACGAAATGCTTGTGGCGCTTGACCGTTTTCTTGATCGGGGTCGGCATCCGGGTATCCTCCGTTCCGCTGAGTGTACAAATGGTATCAGGTTTGCAAATTTGAGGACTCCAACGGGAAGGAATCAATGCGATGACGGGACTGGCGAAAATCGACGCGGCTGATGCCGCCGTTAAGGCGGCGGTCGCGGTCTGGGCGGAAGCGACCACCTCCACCGGCCTCGCCCGGCAAGCCGACATCCGGCGCGAAAAGCAGCGCTCCGTCGAAGCATTCTTCAACCTCGTCCAGATTGGTCCGGGCGAGGTGACGCCACAGGACGTTCAGACCTGGCTTCGCGAGATGGCGAAGCGGGGCCTCAAGCCGACGACCGTCTACGCGCGGGCGTGTCACCTGTCGTCCTTCTTCCAGTGGGCGATGCGCGAAACCGCTCTCGGACAGACGCTTCGGGGTAACCCCGTCAGGTACGCCATGCCGAAAGCGCCGAAGCTGATCCAGTCGGGAAACGTGACTACGCGCTCCTCCTGATGTTCTTCGCGACGGGGCTGCGGCGGCAGGAGGTACTGTCGCTCAAGGGAAAGGACATCGAGATCGAGGACGACACGATGTAAGTCCGGACAAAAGTGAAAGGCGGGGATTACCAGAGGCGGGAGATCGCCGATCCGGCGGTGCGCGAGGCCCTTGAGGAATACCTTCGGACGGCGCGGCGGTTGTCGATCCTCAAGAAGGACGGCCCGCTTTGGACGCGCCACGACCGCGCCGGCAAGCCGGGGCTTCCGCTCGTCGCCTGGTCCTTCGTCGAGAACCTCAAGAAGACCTACGAACTCGAAGGGTTCGTTATGTCGTGGTCAGTGCGAAACGAAGTCAGATGATGATTTGTAATGCCGTAGTTTGGACATTACCGAGCTTTCCGTAGCTCGTATCCTATCGAAGCGGGCGTTGGAAGTAATTCCCTCGTTCGAAGCCTTCGGGACAAT
>JAAFHI010000662.1 GCA_013298335.1 Actinomycetota bacterium | reverse complement strand
CACGTTAGCACAGGGCAAAGCGAATGAACAATCATTCAGAAAAGGGATTTTCGAGTGAAGATTGACGATTTTCGATTCGCCGACGGGCCCGATTTTTCGACATTTGGGTGGACAAAACCCGGCGGCCTCCATACATTTGAAGTGTCATGAAAAATGTACTTTCAGCATCCCGGACAATCGTCACGACCACCGCCGCCTTTGCGGTCTGGTTCGCGAGCGTCGCCTGCATGCTGACCTGTCTGACCGGTTGTCGAACCGTCGCGGCGGAATGCCGGACGACCTCCGTCACCCACGCGGCGACTCAGACCGCATCTTCCGGCGACACCGAAAAGCACGGCGCGTGCTGCCACCGTTCCAAAGCCAAAACCTGCGAAACGACGGCTCCGGGAATCGCAACCGCGACGCCCACCCTGACCGCCGAGCTTTCCGAACATCATGACACCGGCGAATGCTGTGCCCTCGCCGGTCGGGCAACCCGGTTTCTGACCAGCCCGAACGTTTCGCCCGATTCCCACGCGGTCACGATCCGGACGCCGTTCTTCCTGCTGCCGCCAAAGCCGACCGTCGTCAGACCCCGACCGGTCTTCGCCTATCTTCCCTGCCGCAGCGGAACCCACCTCAAAAACTGTGTTTTCCTGATTTAGAGCGGGCTTTCAACCCGAAAGCACCTGCCGCGCGTCCGTCCGCCGGACCGACGCCACTTTCAACGCTCACGTTTCATAAAGTTCAGGAGAACTCGTCATGCGTAAATTCATTTTCGTCATCTTTTCGCTGTTCCTGCTCGCCGGTCTGACCGCCAACGTTTCCAACGCCTACTCCGGCACGAAGAAAGCCGCCAAGAAAGCCTCCTGCTGCGCCAAGAAGCAGACGGCCAAAGCGGAAAAGGGTGCGTGCTGCGCGGATACCAAAGCCTGTTGTACCGACGGCAAAGCCTGCTGCGCGGATGGCAAGGCCTGCTGCGCCGACACCTCGTGCTGCGCGGACGGCAAATGCACCACCGGCGGCGATTGCTGCGCGAGCGGCCACTGCGACATGAAGGACAAGAAAGCCGGCACGAACTGACCCTTTCCGGTCATTCGCCGCAAATCAGGGGCAACGGATTCGTCCGTTGCCCCTTTTTCTTTTGCCGTATTCACGAAAATCCCGCTTGCGGCTTCCCGACCGGGTGGCGAGAATGGCGCATACCGCCAGAAAACTACTTTTTTGATTTTCGATTGAAGATTTTCGATTTTCCCCGCCGTTGCCCGAAAATCGAGAATCTTCAATCGAAAATCGAAAATTTGAAAAGGAACCTCCATGTCCGCTCGCCCCCTCAACATCATCTGCCTCGCCAGTTATGAAAAAGGCGCCGAATTCATGCGCGAAGCCAAACGGCAGGGCTGCAACGTCTACCTCATCACGTCGGAAAGCATCCGGAATGCCGACTGGCCGCGGGAATGCCTCGACGACGTCTTCCTCATTCCGGACGACAACAAGAAGTGGCGGCTGAACGACGTCATTCTCGGCCTGAGCTACGTTGCCCGCACGATCCGCATTGACCGCATCGTCGCCCTCGACGATTTCGACGTGGAAACCGGGGCCGCCCTGCGCGAACACCTCCGCGTGCCGGGCATGGGCGAGACGACCGCGCGATATTTCCGCGACAAGCTGGCGATGCGGGCCAAGGCGCGCGAACACGGCGTCCGGGTGCCGGATTTCACCCCGGTCTTCAATCGCGAAATGATCCAGGAATTCATGGACCGCTGCCCCGGCCCGTGGCTGCTCAAACCCCGCAGCGAAGCCTCGACCGTCGGCATCAAGCGCATCGCCGGCCCGGACGACATTTTCGGGCAGCTCGACGAACTCGGCGACCGGCAATCCTACTACTTGATGGAAACGTTCGTTCCGGGCGACATCTACCACGTGGATTCGATCACGTCGGAACGCGAGGTCGTGTTTTCATCGGTCAGCAAGTACGGCAAGCCGCCCATCGACGTCGCGCACAAAGGCGACATCTTCACGACCAGCACCGTCGAGCACGATTCCGAAATCGAGCGGGAGCTGCTCGAAGCCAATCGGCAGGTGCTGAAGGCGATGGGAATGGTTCGCGGCGCGTCGCACACCGAGTTCATCAAGGCCCATGCCGACGGCCAGGTCTATTTTCTTGAAACCTCGGCGCGCGTCGGCGGGGCCAACATCGTCGAACTCGTCGAAGCCGCGACCGGCGTCAATCTCTGGGCGGAATGGGCCAAGCTGGAATGCGCCGATCCGGTCGGAAGCTATGTCGCGCCACAACCCCGCCGCGACTACGCCGGGCTGCTGATTTCGCTCGCCAAGCAGGAATACCCGGATACGTCAGCCTACAACGACCCGGAAATCGTCTGGCGGCTGAACAAAACCTACCACGTCGGCATGATCGTCAAGTCGCCGAGCCGCGACCGCGTCGCCGGACTGCTCGACAGCTACGCCGAACGCTTCAAACAGGACTTCTTCGCTTTTAAGCCCGTGCCGGATCGACCGACGAGCTAGGAAAAAGAAAGTCTTGGGAGTCTGGGGAGTCTTGAGGGTCTGGGGAGTCTTGAGGGTCTGGGGAGTCTGAGGAAAATTCATTCGTGGATTTCGGATTTGGGTGGGTTGGGGAAGTCAAAGAAAAAGTTCAATCACTAGATTTCCGACTCTCAAGACTCCCCAGACCCACGAGACTCCCGAGACTTCTTCACGATTCTTTTAGAATCGCCTCGATTCGCCGTGAAAGCTCGGCTTCGGAGAGGCGGGTCGGGGCGTAGAGCCGGACGATCCCGTTTCGGTCGATCAGGGCGAAGGTCGGCGTTCCCGAGACGCCGTAGCGCACCATCGTCTCGGTATCCACCGGAATCGAAATCCCTTCGAGGCCGGGGTAGCCTTCCTTCCAGACTTTTTCAATCTGGGCCTTTTCCTCAGCCGGGGTGGCGGGTTTGTCGTCCACTGTGCCGTACAACCGGGTCGGCGCGACGATCACGAGGTCGCGGTACTTTGCCCGGATACGCGCGAGCGAGGCCGCCTGCGCCTTGCAGTCGCCGCACCAGTTTGCCCAGAAAAACAGCAGTACCGGCTTCCCCTTCATCGCTTCGGGCGCCGGCGGCGGCCCTCCGACGAACTCGGACGAGGCGAACGGAAGCGCCGGCTGGCCTTCGAGCGATAAAAGATTGATGTTTTTGCGGATACGGGAGCGGAGAAAGGGATTTTTCGCTTTTGAAAGCTCGTTTTCAAGAAACCGGAT
>JAAFHI010000291.1 GCA_013298335.1 Actinomycetota bacterium | reverse complement strand
CCGCCGGGAAGTCGAATCACCGAACCGGACTGGATTTCCGGAATTTTGAATGCTTCGGGCGCCAGACTTCTGCTCGACCTCCACAATCTGTATGCGAATGCGGTGAATTTCGATTTTGACCCGTTCGAATTCCTGAACCAGGTTCCGCTGGAAAAAGTTGCCCAGATTCATCTCGCGGGAGGGAAGTGGGTGACGGCGAAGTCTCATCCGGGAAAACGATTGCTCGACGATCACCTGCACGACGTTCCCGATCCGGTGTTTGATCTGCTCACGGAGGTTGCCCGTCGAGCGGTGCAGCCGTTGACGGTCATTCTGGAACGAGACGGCGCGTTTCCACCGATTCAGCGCCTTTTGGAAGAACTCGACGCTGCCCGAACCGCCATGCAAAAGGGACGGGCTTTGCAACGGCCCGTTTCCGAAAGCGTAGACCATGAGTTCACCCGAATTTGAAGTCGTTTTAGCCCGGCTGTATTCCGAAGCGGATTTCCGGGTCCGATTTCTGGAAGACCCCGACCGGACGGTCGAGCCATTCGGGCTGACGGATGACGAGCGGGACAGTCTTTCCCGTCTTGATATGACCGGACTGGAACTCGCCGCCGAAAGCTATGCGAAAAAGCGGTTGTGGAAGGAGCTTCACGAACCAAAAAAACGCGGGAAACTGGCCGGAACGATCCGCCGGTTACTGCGTATCCCGTGAACCTTGCGGAAAAGGAGCCTGAAACGGGATTTTGAGGTGCGCCGTGGTGTTTTCGGTCACGCTCGGGGGCGTGTCATAGATGGTGGCGGGTGCCGGGGGCAGGTTCTGATAGGAAATCGGGGGCGGCTGGAGTCCGGGAGTCACCGGAACGGCGGTTCCGTTCGGTTGCAGCACGACCACCTGGGGGAGCGGGTGTTTCTTATGCAGAATCCGGTTGTAAATCAGCAGGATAATCCCGGACATGAAGAAAAAACCGCCGAAACTGGCCAGTTCACCAATGAAATGACCGAGCCGACCCGAAAGCGCCTCGAACGCCCCCCCCAAAATACTCAGAAACATCGCTAAAAGAATTCCTCCTCCCATCATTCCCCAGCCGATCCGGGACAGTTTCCGGCGGAGGAGCTGGTCCTGGTAATGGGGAATCGCTTCCAATTGTGGTGAAAAGGCCGGAGGGGGTGAAGCATTCACGAATGCGCCCGTTTGGGGCGGAAAAGCCGGGAGCACCGGTGACGAGCCTGAAACCGACAGCGCCTGTGTGACGGCGAGCAGGTTCGTCCCGCAGGTTTTGCAGAAATTCTGGTCGGGAATCTGGGTCGGCGTGGCGCAATTCGGGCAGAACATAGTGATTGGTGGCGGAGGCGGTTTACCGGGCGTAGGGAATCGGCTGATAGCTCAACCGTCCGGTCGTATCTTCCGTCACACTGCGTGGTGGATTCAAGTAATTTGAATGGCCGATGGGGAGCGGCGTGCTCATTGGAACCGGTTGTGCCGGAGCGAGGTCGTTCTGGTGAACGATGATGACATTCGGCAGTTCCGGCCTTTTCAGGGCGAATCGCGTGAACAGCAGGAGGAAAATGCCGACGAACGTGACCGGAATGCCGAAAACGCAGAACTCCGGAAAGGTATTCGTCACGCCCCCGATGATGGCGATGCTCGGAATCATCATCGGGCCGCCGAGCAGCATCGCCCAGCCGATGCGGCGCAGGGTGGTCCGCAGGTGATCTTCGCGCCGGGCCAGGCTGTCGATGGTATTGGCCAGTGATTGCGCGCCCGCCGACGGCATCGAAACCACCTGGGCCCGGTGTTGCGGTTGCGAAACCGTCGGCGCTTCGGAAAACGGGGTTGGTGGCGTTTTGAGGAGTTGCGACAGGACGGCGATGTTTGTCCCGCAGGTTTTGCAAAAGCGTTGTTCGGGAAAATGGGATTCGGTACCGCAGGTGGGACAAAACATGGGCGAATGCTCCTCTTTGGGGTGAAGCATCGTCGGTTGGCGGGAACGCATCAGGCTGGCGTAAATCAACTTCCTTGATTACCATCCGCTGTCGTTCGCGGGGTTTCCCGACGAATCTTCGATTCGGCAATTTATTATGGCTCGCCCTACGTTTAGGAATTCCGGAATGTTCCGAACCAGTTTTCTTTCGCTTTTTCTCCTCTTTTCCCTGTCCGCTACCGTCCTTGCCCAGACCGGGCCGTCACCGGGCCGTCTTCCGTCCGTTCAGCGGGATGTTCTGCTGACCGACCTGCCCGTGCTGGTCGCTTCACGCCCCGGTTCAACCTCAGTGACGGTTTCGGTCGTGGTGAAGGTCGGTTCGACTTTCGACCGGGCCGGGAAAGCCGGACTTGCCCGATTGACGGCTGAAACGCTGCTGGCTGGCGGCGGCGGTTACAACACGGAGCGCATCAAGCTGGAACTGGAGGAAAACCAGGCCCAGTTGGACCTCTTCGTCGATTGGGACATGACGCGTTTGAGCATCACTGGCCCGGCACGCAACGTGACGGTGTTTCTCGAATTGCTCGGCACCCTGTTGACCACCCCCGATCTATCCAAAAAGACATTTCTCGACACCCAGTTCCAGCCTTTCAAGCAGGCGCAGCTTGAAATCGTGAGCCGGGCGGCGTCCCCTGGTGAAAAGGGCGATGAATTGTTTTTCAAAACCCTGTATGGCGCGCACCCCTACCATCATTCCATTGACGGAACGCCCGAATCCGTGCAGGCCATCACCCGATTCGACGTCGCGGAATTCTGGAAACGCCATTACATGCCGAACAACGCGGCGGTCATCATTGTGGGCGACGTGACGGCTGAACGGGTGCGTTCCGATGCCCGTAAATCCTTCGGTGGCTGGGTCAAGGCCAAACCGGCCCCTTATTCCTTCCTTCCGCCGACCGAAATCAGCGGCACGAAGATTGTTTTGCAGCCCGATGAAGCCGTTTCGAACCCCCAGGTCCGCATCGGCTGGTTCACCACCCGATTTCCCGAGAATGAGCGTCTGGCGTGGCTGGTGATTGCCGAAATTCTCAAGACGCGGTTTCAACCCGAAGGAATTGCGGTGGAAATGCGGCATCTTCCGGACAGTCCGTGGGTCATTCGAATGGCCTCGGAACCTGGTCGTGCCGCCGAAGTCGTCGGTCTGTTTTCTTCCCGTCTCCGTGAACTTCGGGAAAAGCCGCTCACTGAAACCGAGATTCAGGCCGCGAAGGCGGCGGTTCTCAAGCGGTACGAGGCGGAAGGGAAAAGCAATTACGAAATCGCGATGGTTTTATCGGTCCTCGAACGGTACGGCTTGGGGCAACGCGCCGATTCCGAACTTCCGCAACGGATTGCCGATCTGACGATGGAGCAACTGAAGCCGGTTCTTGAAAAACTGGGCGGGAAGGGGTTGCTGGTCACCGTTTACGGCGGGTCGGCCACCCAAAAGGACGCCCTTTCCCAGTTCGGGACGGTCAGTCTCTTTGAAACTCCGGCAACTTCTTCGCCCGTAAAGCCGTAACCACTTTCCAAACCCCTTCGCTCATCAGAATTTTCGCAAGGAGTCGGTGTTTCGAAAATGACTGATTTCGACAACCTTTCTGCCTCAAACAGCCCCGATTTTGCCGAAAATTCAGACCATCCGTCCGCGGACGGATGGAATTGCGGCCCTGAACCGAGCGAACCTGAAGCTTCAACGCTGGTCACCGGGGCGACTGAAGAGATCCATACACCCGACTTTAAAGTAAATGGCGAAATGGCCGAGCCCCCTGAGAATTTTGTGGAAGCCGAGTCGCAGGCGGTTGAAGAACCAGCGTGGGAACCGGAAATTGAATCCAGGGAAGGCGAAAAACCCCAGTTCCGCCCGTTGTGGACCGTCGGAAATACCCACGCGCCTTTCGCGGATGTCAGTCTGAAGGACGATTCAGGCGTTTCGGTGGCGCTGCCAAACGAGGAAACCCCGAAATGGCGGATGTGGGCAAGGGAAAGCCTTGGTATCGTTCGCGACATTTCGCTGGCTCTGGCGGTGGCGATTTTAATCGGGGTGTTCGTCATCCAGCCGGTCAAGGTGGAAGGGACCAGCATGCTGCCCCGGCTGCACGACGGAGAGCGCATCTTCATCAACCGGTTCATCTACAACTTCCGGAAGATCGAGCGGGGCGACATCGTGGTGTTTTATTACCCGAAGGATCCGGGAAAGAACTTCATCAAGCGGGTCATCGGGCTGCCGGGTGACGAAATCACCATCAGCAACGGGAAACTCCGCATCAACGGCCAGCTTGTGCCGGAAAACTACCTGTCCAGGGATTACACGGCCAACATCAGCGCACCCCATACGTGGGTGGTCGAGCCGCATCATTATTTCGTGATGGGCGACAACCGCGATGCGAGCAACGACAGCCGCAGTTGGGGCTTCGTTCCTGAAATGTACATTTACGGGAAGGCCGTGTATCGCTACTGGCCGTTGTCGGAGGCCGGAAGCATCGGAGACGACCCGGCGGATCTCAAACCGTTGCGTCAACTTGGTCAGGCGGCTCAAAACGAGACGGATGACGAGTAATCCGGGCGGATTTCACACTTTTTGAGAAATTTTCGACCGTTATGCAGGAAAACGCCGTCTACACCTGTGCCTATTGCGGAGAGGAGAACGAAACGTTTCTCGATCCCGGGGGTGGGCAGAATCAGGAGTATGTCGAGGATTGCCAGGTCTGTTGTCGTCCCAATATTTTGCGGGTCGAATACGATGACGATTACGGTGAGGTCGTCATTTGGGCGGTTGCGGAAGACTGATCCGGAATTTTTTTGAAAAAATATTTTTTTCGTGTCGGAAAAAGCCGATTTCCACGCATGTAGACATGTATCGGTTCTCTCTATTTTTTCCGTCACGCCGGAATTGGGGCCTCCGCTGAAAAGCGGGGGCCTTTTTTTGGCCTTTTTTATTTGGCGATATCGGTCCGGAACTGTTTGCCCTTGAAGTCGATCAGGTTGACCGCCGAATAGGCCCGTTCGCGGGCGGTGGCGAGGTCCTGGGCGAGGGCGGTGACGCCGAGTACGCGCCCGCCGCTCGTGACGTACTTGCCGGTTTCGTCATCGCGGCTTGTTCCGGCGTGAAATACCTGAACGCCGGGGATTTTCGCGGCTTCCTTGAGTCCCGAAATCGGCTGGTTCGGCGTGGCGGTGGCGGGGTAGCCCTCCGAGGCCATGACGACGCACACGGCGGATTCTTCGGACCAGTTGACCTCGATTGAGTCGAGTTTTCCTTCCGCGATGGCTTCGAAAACGTCCACCAGTGGGGTGCTGAGGCGGGGAAGGATGACCTGTGTTTCCGGATCGCCGAGCCGTACGTTGTATTCAAGGACCTTGGCGCCGGTTTCGGTCAACATCAGTCCGATAAACAAAATTCCCTTGAAAACGATGCCTTCGGATTACAGCGCCGCGAGCGTCGGCTGGGCAATTTTCCGAAGAACTTTTTTCTGGAAGGCTTCATCCAGCAGGGAAGGCGTGGAAAACGTGCCCATGCCGCCGGTATTCGGGCCCTGATCG
>JAAFHI010000417.1 GCA_013298335.1 Actinomycetota bacterium | reverse complement strand
GGCGGGTTTTGGGTGATGGGTTTTCGGTAATGGGTTTTGAGTTTTTCTTCGGGCGACCAGCGTCAGGCCACTTGTCGAGAAAACCAACCCCCCAAAACCCAACCCCCAAAACCTGCTTTTTCATTCCTCATCCTTCATCCTTTGCTTTTACTTCTGTCCCGAAATGCCGTTGCGCTTGTACTTCGGGAACGGCGGAAGCGGTGACGGTTTGCGCGGATTGGCTTCGAGTTGCCTGAGGGCGATCTCGACGCCTTTTTCGAGTTGCGGGTCGCGTCCGGCGCGCCACGCGGCGGGGTCCATTTCGACTTCGACATCCGGGGCCACGCCGACGTTTTCGACTTCCCACTGTCCGTCGAGGCCGTAAATGGCCGCGTCGGGAGCGGTAATCGAGCCGCCATCCATCAGCGGCGGCGGACGGAACGCGGCGACAAGACCACCCCACGTTCGTTTGCCGACCATCTGGCCGACGCCCGCCTTGCGGAAGAACCACGGCAGCGCGTCGCCGCCCGAACCGGCCAACTCATTGATGAGAAGGACTTTCGGTCCGTAGATCGCGCCCGCCGGAACCGGCACGTCCTGCCCGCCTTCGCGGTAGTGGATGTTGCCCAACTGCTTGCGGGTGAGCGTTTCGACGACGTAGTCCGACAGCAGACCGCCGCCGTTGAACCGCTCGTCGAGGATCGCCCCCTGCTTGTCGGTCTGGGCGAAAAAGTAGCGAACGAAGCTCGAGTAGCCATCGCCGCCGGTGTTCGGCATGTAGATATAGGCCAGCCGTCCGCCGCTGAGTTCCGAAACCTTCTTCCGGTTGTTTTCGATCCATTCACGGTTGCGGAGCGCCGATTCGCTCGGAATCGGAACCACCGTCACTTCGCGGGTCCCGCTGCCGTCGGCGTTCGGACCGACCTTGAGGACGACCTGCTTTCCGGCTTTCGAAATGAAGAACCGGTCAATGTCGTCGCTCGGCTTTACTTCCATCCCGTTGACGGCAAAGAGGTATTCGCCTTCCTTCACGCGCGCGCCCGGCTGGGTGAGCGGCGAACGAAGCTGCGGATTCCAGTTTTCGCCGCGGTAGATTCGGGCGAACCGGTAATGGCCGTTTTCGATCCGGTAATCGGCCCCGAGCAGCCCGCCGGGCACGAAACCGGGACGGGGAAGGTCGCCGCCGTTGATGAACGTGTGCCCGACCGTCAACTGATTGAGCATTTCCGTGAAGAGGTAGTTGAGGTCGGCGCGGTGGGCGACGGCTTCGAGATACGGCGCGTAGGTCTTTTCCGCCGCCGCGATGTCGAGTCCGTGCGCGCCCTTGTCATAGAAGAAGTCGCGCTCGTCGCGCCACGCCTCGTGGTACATCTGACGCCATTCGGCTTTCGGATCGACCCGGACTTCGATTTCCGACGTTTTCAAAACGCCTTCGCCCGGCTTGTTGGGAAGCACGAGCGACTGGATCAGCCACTGGCCGCGCTGGCCGACGAGCGCCTTGTCGCCGTTGGCCGTCACGCGGAAGCCGCTGACGCCTTCGAACGCCTTGTCGAGCTTGCGTTTTTCGAGGTCGTACTTGTGAACCGTCAGCCCCGCGCCCGGTCCGCCGTCGCCATCCGGTGCTTCAATGATGAAGAGTGTGTTGGCTTTTCCGGCCTGAAGATCGGCAAAATTCAGCGTCGGAATGGGCAGCGCCACGATGCGCTGGTCAATATCCTCGAAATCCACCTTCGTTTCGGCGGGCTTTTTATCGCCGGGGCCTTTTCCGGGCATTCCGCCGGGACCGCCCGGTCCGCCGGCGGGCTTGTCGCCCTCGCCGGGCTTCTTGTCGCCTTCGATCTTTTCCTCGTCGCTTTCGGGCGCGAGCGGGGAAGCGGAATCCGCCGCCAGCACGATGGCGTAGACCGCGCGGGTCACCCGATGGTCAATTCCGGAAAGATCGGCGAAGCTGACTTTCGGTCCGACGTCGGTGCTGGCCGTGAAGTAGATGTACTTTCCGCCCTTGTCGAACACCGGATAGCGGGCGTCGCTCAGGCCGTCCGTGACCTGTTTCGTCGTTCCGGCCTCAACCGAATAGATAAAAACGGCCCGGAGCAGGTTCGGGAGGTGTTTGGCGTAGGTGACCCACTTGCTGTCGGGCGACCACGACGCCTCGAACACGTCGTCGGGCAGGCCGAGCGGGTTGTGGTCGATTTTCACCGTCTTGCCGGTGGCAAGCTCGACGTACCAGAGGTCCATCCGCTTGTCCATGTAGGCGATTTTCTTGCTGTCCGGCGACCAGACCGGGTTGAGATAGAAGGTCGGCGCGCCGAGGTTGAACTTTTTGACCTCGCCGTCGCCTTTCTGATTGCGGACGTGAAGCGCGTATTCGCCCGATTCATCCGAGAAATAGGCCACCGACTGGCCGTCCGGCGACCATTGCGGATTGCGCTCCATCACGCCGGGCGTCTGGGTCAGATTGCGCGGATCACCCTTGTCGGCGGGAACGGTGATGATTTCTCCCCGGGCCTCGACGACGGCGCGCACGCCGTTGGGCGACACCGCGTAGTTTGAAATCGCGCTTCCGATCTTTTCAAAACGGGGACGGACGCCGGGGAAGTCGCCCGCGACGCGAATATCGACCTTCTTCGCCTGACCGTTGTCGGGGTTGAAGAGGAAGATCGCCCCGAGTTGCTCGAAGACAATGGTGTTTTTCCACGCCGAGGCGTACTTGATGTCGAGCCCCTCGTTTTTCCACGCCTGCGCGACGGCTTTCGACTTCACGTCATAGGAATACAGGCTCGTCGTGCCTGCTTCGCTGCCGCGATCCGACACGAAGAAAATCCGGCCACCAACCCACATCGGGTACCGGTCGGAGGAATTGTCCTGCGGAATCCGCTCGACCGTCGAATCGGCCAGTTTGGCGATCCAGATGTAGTCGCGCTGGCCGCCGTGGTAGCGCTTCCACTCCGGCTGCCACTGGTTCAAGGGTTCGTAGGCAATCGAGAGGCCGTCCGGCGAAAACGATCCGCGCTCGGCCATCGGCAGGGGGAGTTCTTCCGGCAATCCTTCGCCCGAAACCGGGATGGTGAAAAGCCGGAGGTAATTCGCGTTGCTTTTTCTGGTCGAACTGAACAGCACGCGCGCGCCGTCGGGCGTCCAGCCGACTGCGATATCCGGTCCCGGATGCGAGGTCAGCCGCTTCGGCACGCCGCCGTTCACCGACACGACGAAAACGTCGGTGTTGCCGTCGTATTCACCCGTGAAGGCGATCAGCTTGCCATCCGGTGAAAAGACCGGGCCGGTTTCGTTGCCGACGCCGCTGGTGAGGCGTTCGGCGTCGCCACCGGCTCGGGACACCGTCCACAGATCGCCCGCGTAGGCGAAAGCAATCTTCGAATCATTGACGGCCGGGCGTTGAAACAACGTCGCCGGGGCCGTCTGCGCGCCCGCGACGCCGCTCAGGACGAGCAGACACAGGCCAACAAACAAGGTACGGACCATGCGGATCTCCTTGCCGGTTTTTTCCCCAAGGGCACGGAGAAAACCGGTCCAAGCGATTTATGAAACAAAAGGTAGTGCGAGTAAGGCGACAACGACGAAGTGGAAAAAAGAGTTCCACGAATTTTCCAGACAACCAGAAATCAGAGGAAACCACAAATTATTCATTGAAAAGTCACATCGAAGGCCCTATGAACAAAAAGCACCTTGCCGCCGAGCGCGGTGTGAAACGTGCCCAGAATTTAACATAAGGCCAATTATCAGACATCATAACAATAAAGGCGGTATCATTTTCGACTCAAACCCATTTCTATCTTCATCGTTTCTTCATTTGTTTTAGTCGGTACTTCATAAAACTTTAATCCTTTTATTTTTTGCTCAACAATCTTGGATAAAATATCTTCTGTACAGATAAATCCTCCAAAACAGAAATACAGATCGAAACTTTTACTTAATTCTCTATCTAGAATGAATCTCTTACCGAATGAACAAGGAGTATATAGATACTTTCCGCAGTTTTCGCAAAATCGACTTGAGTGCCTGGCATAACTTCTTAAAGTAATTTCTTTTTTGAATTGAACAGCTTTAAGCTCGGGAATAATTGAATTATCAATTCCAATAACTTTTGACGTTTTGAGATTTTTTCTCACAACCTCACTGCCGATCTGATCTAAAAGTTTAGTGCCAAAAAGTAATGGCCGTACACCATGAATTACTGTAAATCCGTCCAAATGAAATCCACTCATTAACTTAACAGGCCTCAGCATTTTACCTGGTAGAACACTCCTACAGCGAGAACAAATCCAGGTTTTTAAAGTAGAATCAAGCCATAATTTATCCGGATCTCCACAACGTTTTAGATTAGACCAAATCATAAAATGCTTCTTCATTTTTTATTTCTCAGAGGGGTTTGAAATGGGACTCATCGAACGCCGAAAAATAAAAGAACTTCAGGAAACGACTTTGCCCGAACGGGTCAAGGAAATCGAGGAGATTTGCGGCAAGGCAATTCCCTACGAAATTGACTGGGAAAGCCTTGCCGACGACGCCGAAGGATTGAACTTTCTCGACAATCTTTCCTGCCACCGGCTGAACATGGCCCTGCGGGT
>JAAFHI010000154.1 GCA_013298335.1 Actinomycetota bacterium | reverse complement strand
TACCTTCCAACTCCGTTTTGTGACCTTCCGACCGTGTTCGGGTGCGTTCCGACTCCGTTACGGATGGAATGAAACGTGGTTGCGGGCATCCCTCGCTCACGCTCGGGGTTCCATACCCGGTCCATCTGCGTTCGCCATGCCCCATGCCCTATCCCCCATCCCCTACTTCCGCCACCGATCCCATGCGGCGCGGGCAACGCGGGCGATGACGGCCGCGCGGGTGTCATCGTCGGCGGGCGAATCGGCCACGAAAACGGCTACGACGAGGTGGCGTCCGTCGGGGAGGGTGACGATGCCGATGTCGTTGGTCGCGCTGGTGATTCCCTTCGACGTGCCGCCCGTGCCGGTTTTGTGCGCGACGACGGTTCCGGGCGGGAGCATTCCCTTGATGCGGTTCGGGCCGGTCACCACGTCAGTCAGGTCGGTCAGCAAAAGCCGGTGGCTCGCGGGGGAAAGTCCTTTTCCGGCGTGAAATGCCTTCAAAAGTTCGACCGCGGCGCGCGGGGTGGCCCAGTTGCGGTACTGCGCCTGACGATCCTTGCCGAGCGTCATTTCGGTGTCCACGACGTTGATGCCGGTGATGCCGATGCCTTTCAGAAAGGCCATCACCCGGCCCGGCCCGCCGACCAGCCGTAAAAGAACGTCGCTGGCCGTTCCGTCGCTTTGCACCACGGCGTACCGGATGAGTTCCCGGACGGTCATTTGAACATCGCCCTCGGGGTGGGCATCACGGATGGGGCTGCCCTGACCGGGGCGAAGGAATTCGGCCTTTCTGACGATAACTGTTTGATCGAGTTTGAGTTTCCCCGCGTCGACCTCAGCCAGAACGGCCATCGCGATGGGGAATTTGTAGACGCTCTGCATCGGGAAGCGTCCGTCGGGGTTGAGCCATTCGAATTCGCCGGTTTCGATGACGCCGACGCCGACGCCGACGCGGCCCCGACTCGTGTCGGCCACGGTCTTCAGTTGGTGACGAAAATCCGCCGAGGCGGTCGGTCCGACGGCAAGCAGCGTGATGGTGAGGAGAAGAAGGAGTTTTTTCATCATGCCCGAAAGAATACATCGGGGCGGATGACGGCGGCGAGGTCAAAGAAGGCACGGAACGTCGTCTTACGCGAGCGCCGGAAGGGTGACGAGAAAGGTCGAGCCGACGCCGACCTGGCTGCGGACCGAGATGTTGCCCTCGTGGGCGGCGACGATGCGCTTGACGATGGCAAGGCCGAGGCCGACGCCGAGCTGGCGGTTTCGCGACGCTCCCTGCCGGTAAGGATCGAACAGGTAAGGCAGTTCGGCGGGCGGGATGCCGTCGCCGGTATCGGTGACCGCCACCTCGACGAAGGTGATCCCGGCCTCGACGCCGCTTCCGGCGACCGTCCGGGCGGAGACGGTGATGCGTCCGCCGGGGGCCGTGAACTTGACTGCGTTCGAGAGCAGATTGGAAAAGACCCGGTCGAGTTTGCGGACATCGCCGATGATTTCCGGGAGTTTTTCCGGCAGTTCGAGTTCGACCGAGAGATTGTTTTTGGTCCCGTTGAGGCGGGCTGCCCCGATGGCCCGGTCGAGAAACCGCTTCAGGTCGAGACGGTCCCGGTCGAGCGCCACGTCGAGGGATTCCGAACGATAGATTTCGAGCAGATCGTCGATGAGCGTAATCGTTCCGTCCAGCGTGGAGTGGACGTTCCGGACCAGTTCCTGCCGGTTCGGATCGGTGATGGCTTCGAGCGGCTGGATCACCTCGCAGGCGTTGCGGACCCCGGCCAGCGGCGATTTCAGATCGTGAACCAGCATGGCCGTGAAGTCGGCCTTGATGCGGTCCACCTCGCGCAGTTTGGCGTAGGCGTCTTCCAGTTCGGCCTTCTGACGTTCGATTTCGAGGCGCGCCACCTCACGCTGCTGAAGCGCGTCCTCGAGTTCGGTATTTCGAATGAGCGAAATCTCCATCCGTTCCTCGCGAAGATCGGCTTCGTACTGCGCGATGGCCGTCTCGCGCCGCAGGGCATCGATCCGTTCAACCAGCGCCAGCGAAAAGAACAGCGACTGGATGGCCATGCCGCCATGCATGAAGTATTGCGTGAGGAACGTGTCCGGCGCGAGGCCGGTGAACCGCAGAATGAGGACCAGCCCGCTGATCAGCAGCGGGACCCACGCCAGAATGAACAGCAGCGCCGGGCGGTATCCGGCCCGAAAGGCATCGACCGGCGCAATCAGCCCGATGAAAACACCGACCAGGATAAGCATGGCGGTGGCTTCGATGACGATTCGTGACGGAAAAAGGAGCATCGCCGCCGCCAGCGAAAGGTACCCGTAGGTCAGCCATTTCACCGCGAAGTCGATCCGCCGCGAATAGCGCTTCAGCGACAGGAAATCGCGGGCGAAGTACCCGGCGAACGCCGCCGCGAGATTGATCGCAACGTTGCGCGGAATCTGACCGGGAAACGGCGCGTTTCCCCAGATGAACTCCTGCCCGAGCCCGTCGGCGGAGGCCTGAAAGAGTCCGAGACAGGTCACGAATCCGAGGAAATACAGAAAACTCCGGTCGCGGGTGCCGAGAAACGAGATGCCGTTGTAGAGCAGCAGCATCAGCAGCAGCCCGTAGTACAGGCCGAGAAACCCGTATTCGAGGCGGTCCTTGCGGGCGTGGGCGCCGGCTTCCCAGAGCGTGGCGGAAAAGGAGAGCGAGCCGGTTGTCCGGACCCGCAGATAGAAGACCCGCGTCGCGCGGGCGGGCAGCCGTACCGGGAAGACGAAATGCCGGTGGAGAATCACCCGCTCGCCGAAGGGCAGCGCATCGCCCGCCGAAGACATGCCGAACCGGGACGATCCGTCGTCCGCCGGATGGAAGAAGGTAACGTCGCCGAGAATCGGCGAGGGGATTTCAAGCAGCCGGTCAAGGGTTCCCTCGCTCGGATTGCGGGCCTCGAACCGGAACCAGAACGCCGACGCCGAGTAACCGGCATTGATGGCGTTGCGCTCCGTCGCCATGAATTTCGACGCGAACGCTGGCGACGCCACATCATCGATCGTCAACCGACCGCCGGGGTCTTCAAGAATTTCCAGATGCCGGGCAAGGGCAAGGGAGGGCTGCGCCGGGTCGAGAACGACCGGCGTTTGGGCCGCGACCGGGGCATTCCACAGCCCGACCGCAACCAGCAGACACGCAACAAAGCGGAGACCCAGGGACCTCATGGTATTTCGACGCGAAAATGTGCGGGGATTTCCGGGACGGCCGAAACAAGCTTCCGTGAAGCCGCACGGTAGCACAGAAATGAGTCTCGGAGTCTGGGAGTCTGGGGAGTCTGGGGAGTCCCATCGGATTTTGTGGGGTGAAGGTGGTGGACTGGCTTTGAAACCCGCTCGGCGGGTGTCCGAATGTAGCCCCCGATGATGCGAGTCTTCGAGCGAATCGGGGGAAACCGGGGGCGGGAGTCTCGGGGACGGGCTTTTTTGCGGTTTCCCGACGCGACGGGTATCGTTTCCCCATTCCTTCGGATTTTCCCGTCCCATGCCCATTCGCCGCTGGCTCGAACGAACCCGCACCCCGATTCCCGAACCTGACCTGCCGACGTGGGAGGCGTTGCCGGATCGTGTCCGCGAGGATTTCGCGAACGCGGGCATCACCCCGCGCGATTTCCTCTGGTTCGGACGCCGCCGCGGCGACGCCCTGAATTTCCACCTCGCGCTCGGTGTTCACGGACTGTGGGACATGGTCACCTTCACCGAAGCCAACGCGCAGATGGGATTCAACGGCATGCGGTTTCACCCGCGGCACGGCACGGCGGCGCTGGCCACGGCGCTCCGCGACAATCCGGGGTTCACCGATCTCAACCGGACCCTGCGCGGACGCTACAACGGCCTGCTCCATCCCGAATTCCACAACTTTTCAGAAAACGTCCCGCACGTCGCGCCCCTGCACTTCAACTTCGACGACGGCGGCACGGTGGACGTCCATTTCGATTACTGGAACGCCCATGCGCCGGCACTCTTCCCGATTCTCGCCCACGCCCTGTGGGAATATCCGCTCAAGTTTCTGGTGGATTTCTCGAACGCGGAAGACATCCGCCGCGCCCTGCGCGATCACCACGGACGCGACCCGTGGGGCGGCGGGCAGTAGCCAGTGGTCAGTGGTCAGTGGTCAGTAGTCAGTAGTCAGTAGTCAGTAGTCAGTGGGCGGCGGGTGGTAGGCAGTGGGCGGTGGTGGCATTGAACAGGCCCCGCGTCGGGTTTGAAGAGGCGCGGATGCGCCGCCAGACAATAGCCCCGCCCGGCAGGGCGGGGTGGGGTTGCGGAAGAATTTCTTGAGCCGCGTCAGCGGCGGCACACCGGAAAATGCACAATTGACAATGAAAAACCGCCGATTTTCATTCACCGTCAACTGTGCATGGTCCATTGTCCATGCCCTGTCTTGTTTCATTACGCTCAAGGGCGGCATTCGGTTACGCACCACGCTCATGACGCGCGTCAGATCCGTTTGAAGCCGCGTTCGATGTCATGCATGTCAAAGCGCAGAATCACCGGACGCCCGTGCGGGCAGTTGGTCGGATTCTCGCATTCGAGCAGCGCGTCGATGAGCCACTCCATTTTTTCAGGCGTGAGGTTCATGTTGATCTTGATGGCCGCGCGGCAGGCGAGGCTCGCGGCCATCTCGCGCAGGAAGTACTCGCGCGACAACGTTCGGCGTTCGCCTTCGAGCGTGTCGAGCAGTTCGGTGAAGAGCGCCCGCGCTTCCTTCGGATCGAGGTCGGCGGGCACGGCGCGAATCGCGACGGTGCGTCCGGCGAGTTGCGCGCAGTCGAACCCGGCGGCTTCCAGTTCGGGCAGCACCTGTTCGAAAATCACGGCCTGTCCGGGCGTCAGATCAATCGTCTCCGGCACGAGCAGTCCCTGCGACGCAACCTCCCGCGCCAGCAGCTCCCTTACCTTTTGTTCAAACAGAATCCGTTCATGCGCGACGTGCTGGTCAATCAGCACGAGCCCGCGCGCATCGGTCGCCACGACGTAGCTGTCGTGCATCTGCCCCAGCACGCGAATGTCGCGGCGAAGCATTTCCGACTCGCCCGCGACGAAGGGATGTGCGCGGCGGTGCGTTCCGGCGCAGGCGCTCCGCGGACGTTCGCGCAGAATCGCCGCGAGGCGTTCGCGTTGGAAATCGGCCTCGGCGGGAACGGCAGGAACCGGCGCGGGCGGCGCGTCCTCGCGAAGAAAAAACGCCGACGGCTGGGTCGGGCGCGGTTCGTCATGACGCGCTTCCGAAACTTCGGCGGGATGTTCTTTCTGTGCGTCATTGACGAACGCCGACTTGAAGTTTCGATCCAGCGACGAGAGCGCCGACGGACGCGCGAGCGGGGGCACGACAGTCGGCCCAGCGGTACTGAAAACCGTCGGCTCCGGGATGTCTTCCGGCATCGGCGGTTCTTTCGGCAGGGCCGGCGCATCGCCGAGATTCGGGAACGGCGCGAACGGGCGGCGGTCACCGAGCACCTGCCGGATGCCTTCCGAAACCACGTCCAGCACGACCTGCGGGGAACGGAAGCGGACTTCCGTTTTCTGCGGATGCACGTTGACGTCCACTTCCTCCGGATCAACTTCCACGAACAGCATCACCGCCGGATAGAAGCCCGGCGGCATGAGATTTTTGTAGGCGTTGGTCACGGCCCGGCTCAGAAGTTTGTCCCGCACGAAACGACCGTTGACGAAGAGATAGTGGCCGTCGCGCGATGCCCGCTGGATGTGCGGGTGCGAGACGAACCCGTGCCCCGACACGCCCGCCCGCGAAAATTCGACCCCGGTCATCTCGTGCAGCAGCCGGTCGCTGAAAAGCTGGTAGGCGCGGTCGCGCGGGGTCGCCGTCGGCGTGACGTTGATGGTTTCGCGTCCGTTGTTGCGCAGGACGAAACTCCGCGCGTGATTCGCCAGCGCGTAGTGCGTGACGAGATTCGTGACGTGAAAACTCTCGGTCGTGTCGGACTTGAGAAATTTGCGGCGCGCCGGAACGTTGAAGAACAGGTCGCGCAGGGTCAGTTCCGTCCCGCCGGGAAACGCGGCGTCGCGGACTTTCTGAATCCGTCCGCCGTGGATGTCGAGTTCCGTGCCGGTCACTTCGTCGTGCCGCTTCGTCAGCAGCGTAATCCGCGACACCGACGCGATGGAGGCGAGCGCCTCGCCGCGAAAGCCGAAGGTCTGAATTGACTGCAAGTCCTGGACGGAACTGATTTTGCTGGTGGCGTGGCGCTCGAAGGCGAGCAGGGCGTCGTCGCGCGACATCCCCTCGCCGTCGTCCCGCACGCGGAGCAGCGATTTGCCGCCGCCCTCGATCTCGACTTCCACGGCGGAAGCGCCCGCGTCGAGCGCGTTTTCGAGCAGTTCCTTGGCGACCGAAGCGGGCCGCTCGACGACTTCACCGGCGGCGATCTGGTTGGCGACCACATCGGGCAGGAGGCGTATCTTCGACATGTCCGTTTGTCCTTGGCAGTCCTGAAACAGGGGGATTCCGAATCCGAAACCCGCAGATTGCCATAGCGGAGCGAAAAACGTAACGTGACCCTATGGAAACCACTTCGCAGGAACAGGTCTCGGCTCGGGTTCGTCAGGTTTTACTGTGGCTGCTCATCGCGAATCTTGCGGTGGTCATCGCGAAAGCCGTGGTCGGCTGGCTCGCCGGATCACTCAGCGTTCTCAGCGACGCGGCCCACTCGCTGACCGACGCCTGCAACAACATCGTCGGCATCTGGCTCATCCGGTACGCCGCCAAACCGCCCGATCCGCAGCATCCCTACGGCCACGGCAAGGTCGAACAGCTCGGGGCCTTCGGCATCACCGCGATGATGCTGCTCACGGCCTACGAAATCGGGCGCGAGTCGGTCGTCCGGCTGTGGCACGGCGAGACGTCCAAGGTTGAAATCTCGTCGCTCACCATCGCCGTCATGGTCGCGACCTTTCTGGTCAACATCGCCGTCGTCCTCTATGAACGCCAGCAGGGGAAGCGGCTCAACAGTGTCTTTCTCATTGCCGATGCCCAGCACACCCTGAGCGACGTGTTCGTCACGCTCGGCGTGCTGGCGGGCATCATTCTGGTCAAATTCGGGTTTGCCTGGATGGACGCCGCCGTCGCCGTCGCCGTCGTCGGCGCGATTGTCTGGGGAGCGTTCGGCGTGGTTCGCCAGGCGGTCGTCGAACTGATGGACACCGCCTCGGTGGATGTCGAGCGGCT
>JAAFHI010000653.1 GCA_013298335.1 Actinomycetota bacterium | reverse complement strand
GGCGGTGTCGTCGGGTTCGCGGTAATGGGCCACGCCGGAAATTTCGTTGTGCATGCGCGCGCCGCCGAGACGTTCGGCGTCCACGACCTGCCCGGTCGCGCCCTTCACCAGATTCGAACCGCCGAGTCCCATGAAACTCGTGTTTTCAACCATCACGATGACGTCGGAAAGCGCCGGAAGATACGCGCCGCCCGCGATGCACTGGCCCATGACGGCGGCAATCTGCGGAACGCGCAGGTGACGGCGCATCAGCGAGTTGTAATAGAAGAGGCGCGCCGCGCCGTACTGGCCGGGGAACACGCCGCCCTGGTAGGGAAGATTCACGCCCGCCGAATCCACGAGGTAGACAATCGGCACCCGCGACCGCATGGCGATTTCCTGCGCCCGCAGCATCTTGGTGATCGTTTCCGGCCACCACGCGCCCGCCTTCACGGTTGCGTCATTCGCGACGACGACGATTTCGCGCCCGTTGCACACGCCGATGCCGGTCACGACGCCGACCGACGGGGCCTGTCCGTCATAGCGGTCATAGGCGACGAGCAGACCGATTTCCTGAAAATGGGTATCCGCATCGAGCAGTTTCGCGATGCGTTCGCGGGCGGTCAGCTTGCCCTGTTTGTGCTGCTGCTCGATTTTCTTCGGTCCGCCGCCGAGCCGGAGGCCGGTTTCGAGGTCGCGGAGTTCGCTGGTCAATTTGCGCAGATGGGAAACGGGAGCGTGATTGGCTGGTTCGGTCATGGGTCGGTATGGATCATCCGGTGTCCTTAGCCCGACCGTGAGGGAGGGCGTCAGTCCAGCGCCCTCCCTCACGGTCGGGCTAAGGACACATCGTGGTTGAATGGAATGTGGATGAACGCGAGGTATTGGAATAAAGACAACGTGCGAGCATACCCATCGAACTTTCTTCCGTCCACGGGCAATGGAATGGCCCGCCCCCAGCCAATTCTCCCGTCGCGATTGGTTTACATCGGTGAACCCCTCATTTAGGTTGACCCTTTCCGACCGATGAATGGAGTGAAGGCGCGATGAGTAACCCGCAGGATGATGAAGTACTTGGGAAAGCCTACGACCACCGGCTCGCGATGCGGCTGCTGACCTACCTGCGGCCCTACCGCAAAACCGTCGCATTGGCGATTCCGGTGATTACGGGAACCGCAATTTTCGAACTTCTCGCGCTCAATCTGACGATGGCGGCGGTGGATTTGTTTCTCAAACCGCCCGACGGCGGCAATCTCGGCCTGTTTTCACGGGGATTGCGGGCGGCGTTCGACGGTGTCGGCCTGCATCCGACGCCCGCGCAGGGCGTGACCATCATCGGCGGACTGTATCTTCTGACGATGATCGTCGTGTTCACGCTGACCTACGTGCAGACGATTCTGCTGAACGCGATGGGGCAGTACATTATGTACGACCTGCGCAAACAGATTTTTTCGAAGTTCCAGCGTCTGCCGCTCGCCTACTACGACCGGAATCCCGTCGGACGTCTGACCACGCGCCTCACCTCCGACGTGGATGCACTCAACGAACTGTTCACTTCCGGGTTCGTCACACTGTTCAGCGATTTCTTCACGCTCATCGGGATTCTGATTTTCCTGCTGATGGTCAACTGGAAGCTCGCGCTGGTGAGCATGATCATCGTGCCGATGCTGATCGGCGTGACCTACTGGTTCCGCGTCAACGCGACCCGGACCTACCGCGAAGTCCGCACCAAACTGGCCCGCATCAACGCTTTTCTTCAGGAACACCTGTCGGGAATGTCCACCGTGCAGTTGTTCAACCGCGAGGCGCGGGAATTCGAAACCTTCGACCGGATCAACGACGAACACCGCGTCATCAACATCGAGACCATCTTCTATTACGCGGTGTTCTATCCGGCGGTCGGCCTCATCAGCAGCACGGGCGTGGCGCTCGTCGTGTGGTACGGCGGGGGGCAGGTCATTCAGGGCGCGCTGTCGCTCGGCGCGCTGATCTTCTTCATTCAGGCGATGCAGCGGTTCTACGAGCCGATTCAGGACATCAGCGACAAATACAACATTCTTCAGGCGGCGATGGCGGCTTCCGAACGGGTTTTCAAGGTCATTGACGAACCGCTCGTCATCGAAAGCCCCGCTGACCCGACGGCGCTGAAATCCGTGCGCGGCGCAATCGAATTCGAAAACGTCTGGTTCGCCTACAAGGGCGAAAACTGGGTGCTGAAGGACGTTTCCTTCAAGGCCGAACCGGGCGAGACCATCGCGCTCGTCGGCGCGACGGGGGCGGGGAAGACCTCCATCACGAGCCTGCTGATGCGGTTTTACGACATCCAGAAGGGCCGTATCCTGCTTGACGGCGTGGACATCCGCGACCTTGACCTGAACCAGTTGCGGCGCAGTTTCGGCATCGTTTTGCAGGATGTGACGATGTTCGCCGGAACGATTGAAGACAACATTCGCCTCGGCGCGGCGTGGATTACCGACGAACAGATACGCCACGCGGCGCAGGAAGTCCGGGCGGACGACTTCATCTCGAAATTGCCGGAAGGCTACAAGGCCGAGGTCAAGGAACGCGGTTCGACGCTGTCGGTCGGACAGAAACAGCTCATCAGCTTCGCGCGGGCGCTGGCCTTCGATCCGCGCATCCTGATTCTGGATGAAGCGACGTCGAGCATCGACACCGAAACCGAGCAACTGATCCAGAAGGCGATTGACCGCCTGCTCGTGGGCCGGACGTCCATCATCGTCGCGCACCGGCTTTCGACGATTCAGAAGGCCGACCGGATCATCGTCATGCACAAGGGCGAAATCCGCGAGATGGGGACGCATCAGGAACTGCTCGCGCAGCGGGGGATTTACCGCCGGTTGTACGAACTGCAATACAAGGACCAGATCGCCGCCGAATCCGAATCGGTTCCCGCCAGCGGCATGGCGCGTCCCGCCGAGGCGTAAATCGGCCCACTTGAAATTGTGACATCTGTATTGGCGTCGCGTAGCCGACGCCATGATTGTAGCCAAGTCGTTTACGGCACGGTTGATGGAGAACAAGGAATTTCGCGTCGGCTACGCGACGCGGTCGCGTCGGGGATGCCGTGACCGTGCCGTAAACGACACGGCTATGTTCATCTCGTCGCATACGCGACGAATCAATCCACTGGCGACCAATCTCACGTGGACCGCTAAAGGGTTCGCTTTCTCCCGTGTGGTGGGAGCCGGGGAATGACGCGCGGCCCCCGGCTCTTCCTTTCGCGTAAAACGGGCGCGTTCCGGCCTTTCTCCGAAATCCATTTTT
>JAAFHI010000224.1 GCA_013298335.1 Actinomycetota bacterium | reverse complement strand
GCGACCGAGGCCATCCGCAACACTCTCGTCTATAATTTCCAGCTTAATCAGGCGGCGGCGAAAGTTTTCGTGGTCGGCTCGTCAATTTCCATGATTGTCTGGTCGTACGGAATTTCGAGAATCAGCAAACTGGAACACGGACTCGCCGTGCTGGGCTGGATCGTCGGCGGTCTCGCCATGCTCGGCATCTTCTCGGGTCATGTCAGAATGTCGGCGCACGGGTTCGGTCTCATCGTGCTGTTGCAGGCGTTCTGGAACATCGGCGTCGCCGTCGCACTCATCCGTTTCGACCGGGCGCCGCGGACGCCCGCCGATGTGCCCGCGCTGAATGCCCCGGATGGGAAAGAGTCCACGCGGGATTGAGATACTTCAAAAAACGGGATGTCTTTTTGCGGCTTGCCGCCTGATGTGCGGAATGGCTCTGCCTTTCCGCCACGCGCTCCCCATAAATCCCGCGAGGGGCTCTGCCCCGAGCGGATGTATCGGGCTGAAGCCCTCAATCTTTTGGGGTGACCGATGCGGAAAGGCAGAGCCATTCCGCACATCAGGCGGCACAGCCACGTTTGTAGCAATCCCGCGGGTCTGATTTGGCCGCCCACCGGGTCGTCACCGTCCCTTTTCACCGCGGAGGGGCCGAGGTCTTCGGGGCCTCCGCCGTGAAATATCCTGAAACTTCGTATCCCGCCGTTTTCCTTATGAAGGTGAAAGCGTTCGCCCTGCTGGGGTGCCTGTTGTTCTGCTACGTCTACCTGCTGCTCATCCGGCTTTTGGGCAGGGGGCGGAACGACGAGTTCGTCTTTCACTGGAATACGCCGTTCTGGATGTTCGTGAGCTGCCTGATCGGGGTGTTCGTCATCTGGGCCGTCCGGCGGCGGTTTCGGCTGCTCAACGCGGAAACCTCGTCGCGCTGGCGCGATTTTCTGATTCTGGTTTCCCTGATTCCCCTCAACACGATTCTTCTGTGCTTCTTTGCGATTGCCCACAAGGTTTTCGCCTACGGCAAGCCGCATGGCTGGTTCGAACTGTCGCTCACCTATCTGGTCAATCTCATTCCCCAGACCGTCGTCGGGTTCAGTTGCATCGCCTATTTCCACTTTTCCGCGCTCGACGCGCTGCGGGAGCGCCTCGCGCTGGCCCAGCGCGCCCGCGACGACGCCCGGCTCAAGCTGCTCCAGGAACAGATCGACCCGCACTTTCTGTTCAACAATCTGAACGTCCTCTCGATGCTCATCGAGCGGGACCCGACCGAGGCGGGCGAATTTCTCGAACGCTTCGCCGATCTCTACCGCTACGTGCTGCGCGCCCGCGAGGTCGAGTTCGTGCCGCTCGCCGAGGAACTGGCCTTTGCAAAGGACTACCTTTTCCTGATCGGCCAGCGCTTCGGACCGGCCTTCGATGTCGCGTGGGAACAGGGCCCCGATCTTCCCGCCGACTGCGCGACCGTGCCGGCGGCGCTTCAGGGCCTGCTCGAAAACGTCGTGAAGCACAATGAGGGCAGCCGGGCGAATCCCTTGCGGGTGCGGATTCGGGTCACGCAGGATACCCTCACCGTGGAAAACGAACGTCGTCCCAAGCGCGTCGCGACGGCGACCGACGGGACGGGTCTAAAGAACCTGCGCGAGCGATATGCCCCGCTGACCGCCCGCCCCATCGAAATCGAACAGGACGACCAGCGGTTCCGGGTCACGCTTCCGCTGTTGCGAGTCGCCGCATGAACATCGTCATCATCGAGGACGAACCGCTCGCCGCCGAAAAGCTGCGCGGCTACCTGCGCCGATACGACGAGCGGCTGACCGTGGTCGGCGTTCTCGAAAGCGTCCGCGACAGCCTCGTCTGGTTTCGCGAGCATCCCGCGCCAGACCTTGTCTTTTCCGACATCGAACTGCTCGACGGCACGGTTTTTCCGCTTTTCGAAAGCGGCGCGGTCGCCTGCCCGGTCATTTTCGCCACGGCCTACGACCGGTTCTGGATGGAAGCCTTCGAAAACAACGGCATTGCCTACCTGCTCAAGCCCTATTCGTTCGACAAGTTTGCCGCCGCCATGCGGAAGTTCGCCGAATTGAAGCGCGCCTTTACGCCTGCGCCGGAATTCTGGCGGGAAGCGGGTGAACGGCTGGGGCGTCCCCGGTGGCGCGAACGCTTCATGGTCAGATTCCGGGGGGCGATTCATCTCATCGAGGCGGCGCGGATCGTCCATTTCCAGACCCGCGATGAAATTCTTTTCGCCCACGACACGGCGGGAAACCGGTTTCCGCTGACCGAAACGCTCGCCCAGCTCGAAGCCGAACTCGACCCGACCGCGTTTTTCCGCATCAATCGCGGCGAAATCGTGAATCTCGCCTTCATCGACCGGCTCGAACCCCACGCGGGCGACCGGCTGGCCGTCAAACTCCGCCACGCCGACGGCCTGCTCATCACGAGCGCGGCGCGCACGCCCGCGTTCCGCAAATGGCTTGAAGGCTGACGGGATTACCTCCCGTTTTCGGTTTTTCCATTGAAATCAACCTGAATGAGTTGAAAAGCGCGGCAAACCGTACTAAAACCCACGTTTTTGATTCTCCGGCGCTTTCGCCACCCACCAAAACACTTCGAAAGGACTTCGCGCCCCACTTCCTCCGGGTGCGCGAGAAGCTCTGCCAGTTATGGAACTTGCCGTTATTTTCGGAAGCACCCTCGCGGCGCTTGCCTTCGCCGGATATCTGATCCGCAACGTTCTCGGTCGCGGGACCGGCACGGACGACATGCGGAAAATCTCCGATGCCATCAAGGAAGGCGCGGAGGCCTACCTGCGCCGCCAGAACACCACCATCGTCTACCTCGCGATTGCCGTGGCGGCCATCATCTACATTCTGTACGCCTTCGTCCGCGAATCGAACCCGAGCGATCCGGTGAACAGCGCGAGGATGCTGGCGCTGATTACCATGGTCTCGTTCGTGCTCGGCGCGGGCTGCTCGGTCATTTCCGGCTACATCGGCATGTGGATTTCCATCCGCACCAACATCCGCACGGCGGCGGCGGCAACGACGAGCCTCAACGGCGCGCTCCAGACCGCGCTGCGCGGCGGCGCGGTGGCCGGGATGTTCGTCGTGTCGCTCTCCCTGCTCGGCGTGGCGGGCCTGTTCACGATCATCAACGCCCTGAAACTGACCGACGTGACGAAGATTCCGCTGCTCATCGCGGGCTACGGATTCGGCGCGTCGTTCGTGGCGCTCTTCGCGCAGCTCGGCGGCGGTATCTACACCAAGGCCGCCGATGTGGGCGCCGACCTCGTGGGCAAGGTCGAAGCGGGGATTCCCGAAGACGACCCGCGCAACCCGGCGGTCATCGCCGACAACGTCGGCGACAACGTCGGCGACTGCGCCGGTCGCGGCGCGGACCTTTTCGAGTCGATGGCGGCGGAAAATATCGGGGCGCTGATTCTCGCCTCGGCGCTGTTCACGGCCAACCAGGGCGCGTTCGAAAAATCGCAGTTGATCAGCGTGCTGCTCTATCCGCTGGTCGTCGCGGCCTTCGGATTGCTGGCCTCGATGGTGGGCGTGATGGTCGTCCGGACCAAGGAAAACGCCGATCCGATGGCGGCCCTGAACCGCGGCTTCTACGTCACCTGCGTGCTGTCGCTGATCGGTTTCTTCTTCGCCTCGAAGTGGCTGCTCTACACCCCGAGCGCGCCGCAGGCGTATCTCTACTTCTTCGGCTGCGGCGTCATCGGCACGCTCACGGCGCTCGCCTTCGTGTTCATCACGCAGTACTACACGGAATACAAGTACCGTCCAGTGAAGTCCATCGCCGACGCCTCGAAGACCGGCCCGGCGACCAACATCATCATGGGCATCGCCGTCGGTCTCGAATCGACGGTCTTCCCGATCATCGTCATCTCGATTGCGGTGCTTGCGTCCTACGCGCTCGGCACGAACTCGGGCCTCGCCCACGCGGGTCTGTTCGGCACGGCGGTGGCGACGATGGGCATGCTCGGCACGGCGGGCTACATCCTCGCGATGGATACCTTCGGACCGATCACCGACAACGCGGGCGGCATCGTCGAAATGTCGCAGCAGCCGGAATCGGTGCGTGAAAAGACCGACCGTCTCGACGCCGTGGGCAACACGACCAAGGCACTGACCAAGGGCTACGCGGTGGGTTCGGCGGCACTCGCGGCCTTCCTGCTCTTCTCGGCCTACCTCGATGAAATCAAGAACTACTGGCCATCGAGTTACGGCGCGGTGCTGACCAAGATCGACCTCGCCAAGCCGGAAGTCTTCATCGGCGCGCTGATCGGCGCGACGCTCGTGATGATCTTCTCGTCGCTCGCCATCAAGGCGGTCGGCACGGTCGCGCAGGACGTCATCACCGAAGTCCGCGACCAGTTCAAGAAGAACCCCGGCATCATGAAGGGCACGTCGAAGCCGGACTACGGCCACTGCGTCGACATCGTGACCAAGGGCGCGCTGCGCCAGATGGTGCTGCCGGGCGCGCTCGTGGTGCTGACGCCGATCATGGTCGGGGTCATCTTCAAGCAGCTCTTCATCTATCAGGGAATGTCGCCCACCGGCGCGACCGGCGCGGAAGTCGTCGGCGGCATGCTGATGGTCGGTACGATCACCGGCATCCTGATGGCGCTGTTCCTCAACAACGCGGGCGGCGCGTGGGACAACGCCAAGAAGTACATCGAACTCGGCACCCACGGCGGCAAGAAGAGCGACGCGCACAAGGCGGCGGTCGTCGGCGACACGGTCGGCGATCCGTTCAAGGACACCGCCGGTCCCTCGCTGCACGTCCTCATCAAGCTGCTTGCGACCATCACGCTCGTGATGGCACCGCTCTTTATTTAAGGAGTGATGAGTGATGAATTATGAGTGATGAGTTCACGCCGGGCGTTGGAGCCTTCCGGAAAAAACTCATCACTCATCACTCAAAACTCATAACTTTTTCGCCCCGTCTCTTTCGCACGTCATGAAGTGCGAAGCAGCGGGGCGACTTTCTTCCCAAACTGTGTAACTCTGTTCAGCCGCCGATTGCCCTGCCCGAACGGACAGGGCTTGTTTCATTCAAAGCCCCATAAACGGGGCTGGAAATTGAAGAAACAGATTCAGATGAACAGTTACCAAACTATTTCAACCAGAAAGCGTCCAAAAAGAAACATGAATACCGATGATTTGATGGGTTGGCCGTTCGCGGATCCGAGAAACTGCGCCGCCATCGCCAGTCGGGCGATTTTTGAAAAGGACGCACCGGTCCTGGCGGTCCTGCATGACCACGATGGAGACTGGCTGTTCCTTGACGGCTCCGGGACCGAACCCGACGACCTGTTCGTGGTCGCGCTCGGTGAAGTCGTCAAGAATGACCTTTCACTCTCCACCTTTCATGACCTGCCGAACGGGTGGGGCGCGGAGCGCACCTCGACCGAGTCGGCGTGGTTCAGAGCGCCCTTCCCGGCTGAAGAGACGGAAGCGGTCATTGAAGACGACAGCGACGAGGCCCTCCTCGCGGACATCACGGAACAGGGCTGGACGGTGCTGCTCATCGAAGCCGAGGACGAAAAGCCCGCGTTTGCCTACTCGGTCGGTCTTTTCAAAAACTACGCCCACCCGGAAGTTATTGTCTTCGGGCTCGACCTCGAACTCATGAACGTCATCGTCAACGAAATCGGCGAGAGCGTGAAAAACGGGAAGCGGTTCGAGGTGGGTCAGTCCTACTTCGGCGTGATCGAAAAATACGGGAGCATTTTTCAGACCGTCGAGAAGCGGCACTATGCCGAGTATTTCGGCTTTGCCCAGTGGTTTTACAAGGGGGACGACTTCCCCGCTTCGCAATGTACCTGGCCCGATCTGACCGGGCTGTATCCGTGGCATGAAAGGTTCGACCCGCACCTTCGCGCCAACCAGCCGATTCTTGCCGAAGAGGTCCTGCTGAAATGAACCGAATGACGTCGCTCCGCCTGGGACTGACCTGTTTCTGGATGCTGCTCGCCCTCGTCACCGGTTACGGCCAGACCGAGGGCCAGCCGAAAGACGAGGCGCTCCGCATCGAGGCGACGCTCGTCAACGTTCCAGTCATCGTCAGCGACCCCGGCGGGCGCTTCATTCCCGGCCTGAAACGGGGCGATTTCACGCTGTTCGAAAACGGCGTCCGGCAGAACATCGACGCCTTCGACGCCGCCGAAGCGCCGCTCAACGTCGC
>JAAFHI010000605.1 GCA_013298335.1 Actinomycetota bacterium | reverse complement strand
ATCTTACGACGATTTGTCGAAGCAGGCCGTGGCATACCGCGAAATCTCGCTCCTGCTCCGCCGTCCGCCGGGCCGCGAAGCCTATCCGGGCGACGTGTTCTACCTCCACTCGCGCCTGCTCGAGCGCGCCGCCAAGTACAGTGACGCCAAGGGCGGCGGCTCGCTCACCGCGCTGCCGATCATCGAAACCCAGGCGGGCGACATCTCGGCCTACATTCCGACCAACGTGATTTCGATTACCGACGGTCAGATCTTCCTCGAAGGTGACCTCTTCAACGCGGGCGTCCGTCCGGCCATCAACGTCGGAAACTCGGTCTCGCGCGTGGGAAGTTCGGCGCAGGTCAAGATGATGAAGCAGGTCGCCGGAACGCTCCGTCTCGACCTCGCCCAGTATCGCGAACTCGCCGCCTTCGCCCAGTTCGGTTCGGACCTCGACAAGTCCACCCAGGCGACGCTCGCGCTCGGTCAGCGGCTGTCGGAAATCCTCAAGCAGGGGCAGTACTCGCCGATGCCGGTCGAGGAACAGGTCGCGGCCATCTGGGCGGCGAACAACAAGTACCTCGATGATGTGCCGGTGGCCCAGGTCCGTCGCTTCGAAACCGAGTTCCTGTCGTTCCTCAAGAACGCCAAGTCCTCGCTTCTGAAGAAGATGTCCGACAAGAAGGAAATCAACGACGAGATCAAGGGTGAACTGAAGGCCGCCGCCGACGAGTTCAAGAAGACCTTCGTCGTAAAGAAGTAATTGAGAGTTGAGAATTGAGAATTGAGAGTGAAGGAATCCGGTCTTTTCCAGGATTTCTTTGAGCAGAATGCGGGAGGCGAGAATAAAAACTCTCAACTCTCAATTCTCAACTCTCAATTCCCCTAAAGGGAAGCCATGCCGAATCTACAAGGCGTCAGACGGCGCATCAAAGCCGTCAAAAACATGCGCCAGATCACGAAGTCGTACAAACTCGTGTCGGCGTCGAAATTGCGTCGCGCGCAGGATCGCGTCACGTCGGCGCGGCCCTACGCGCGGAAAATGATGGAAGTGCTCGGCGGTCTGGCCGGGAAGGTGACCGATTTCACCAGTCCGCTGCTTGAAGAGCGGACCGGCAATCGCACCCTCATCGTGCTGATGACGTCCGACAAGGGTCTGTGCGGCGGTTTCAACGCCAACCTCATCCGCGCCGTCCAGCAGTACATCCGCGAAAACACCAACCAGACCGTCGAACTCGTGACCGTGGGCCGCAAGGGCCGGGATTTCTTCCGTCGCCGCGGGGCCGCAATTCGCAAGGAATACGCGAACCTCACCGCCAAAACGGTGCTTTATCAGGACGCCGCGATGATCGCCCGCGACCTGATCGGGATGTTCGAGGGAGAATCCGACAACGAGGAAACGCTCGCCATCCGGCCCGACCGGGTGCTGCTGGTGTACGCCGAGTTCAAGTCGGCCATTTCGCAGATCGTGAAGGTCAACCAGTTGCTGCCGGTGGCGCGTTTCGAGGGAGACGCCGCAGCCGCCGAGGCCGAGACCACGTCGGACTACATTTTCGAGCAATCCCCCGCGGAGATTTTCGACCGCCTCCTGCCGCGCTTCGTCGAGACGCAGATTTTCCAGGCCCTGCTGGAATCGGTCGCCTCGGAACATGGCGCGCGGATGGCCGCGATGGATTCCGCGAGCCGCAACGCGGGCGACGTCATCAACAAGCTGACGTTGAACATGAACCGCATCCGTCAGGCCGCCATCACCAACGAAATCATCGAGGTCGTCAGCGGCGCGTCCGCTCAGTGACCTGAGTTCAGAGTGCGCGCTTCAGCGCGTTAAAAAGTCCGGAGTGATTGCATACGCGCCGAAGCGCGCACTCCGGACATTAAAAGGGAGAGAGATTCCATGAGCGCACCAGCCGCCGCCCCGCAAACGGGAAAAGTCGTTCAAGTCATCGGCCCCGTCGTTGACATTGAGTTTGGAAACGCATACCTGCCGTCGATCTATCAGGCGCTTCGCATCGTGAGCGAAGGATTCGATGTTGCGACGCCCGTGGACATCGTCTGCGAAGTCCAGCGCCACATGGGCGAAGGTCTCGTCCGCACGGTGGCCATGCTCCCGACCGACGGCGTCGTGCGTGGGATGAAGGTCATCGACACCGGCACCCAGATCACCGTTCCGGTCGGCATCGGGACGCTCGGTCGCGTGATGAACGTGCTCGGCGAGCCGGTGGACGAACTCGGCCCCGTCAAGCACGAAAAGCGCTACCCGATTCACCGGACGGCCCCGACCTACGAACAGCAGTCCACCGAATCCGAAGTGCTCGAAACGGGCATCAAGGTCATCGACCTCATCCAGCCGTTCCTCAAGGGCGGAAAGATCGGTCTCTTCGGCGGCGCGGGCGTGGGCAAGACCGTGACCATCATGGAACTGATCAACAACGTTGCGAAGGGCCACGGCGGCTACTCGGTGTTCGCGGGCGTCGGCGAACGCACCCGTGAAGGAAACGACCTCTGGGTCGAAATGCAGGAAAGCAACGTCATCAACATGGAAGATCTGGCGAAATCGAAAATCGCCCTCGTCTACGGCCAGATGACCGAGCCCCCCGGAGCCCGCGCCCGCGTGGCGCTGTCCGGCCTGACCGTCGCCGAATACTTCCGCGACGAAATGAATCAGGACGTGCTGTTCTTCGTGGACAACATCTTCCGCTTCACGCAGGCCGGTTCGGAAGTGTCGGCGCTCCTGGGCCGCATGCCCTCCGCCGTGGGATACCAGCCGACGCTCGCCACCGAAATGGGCGAACTTCAGGAACGCATCACCTCGACCAAGACCGGTTCGATTACGTCCGTGCAGGCGATTTACGTGCCCGCCGACGACTTGACCGACCCGGCGCCCGCCACGACCTTCTCTCACCTCGACGCGAAGACCGTGCTTTCCCGCCAGATTTCGGAACTCGGCATCTTCCCGGCGGTCGATCCGCTCGACTCGACCTCGCGGATTCTCGATCCGCAGATCGTCGGCCAGGAACACTACGACGTGGCCGAAGGCGTCAAGCGGACGCTCCAGCGCTACAAGGAACTTCAGGACATCATCGCGATTCTTGGTATCGACGAACTGTCGGAAGACGACAAACTGCTCGTCAGCCGGGCGCGCAAGCTCCAGAAATTCCTGTCGCAGCCGTTCGATGTGGCCGCACAGTTCACGGGCCGCGAAGGGAAGTACGTCAAAATCGCCGACACCGTCCGCAGCTTCAAGGCGATTCTCGACGGCAAGCACGACGATCTGCCGGAACAGGCGTTCTACATGTGCGGCGCGATCGAAGACGCGATTGAAAACGCGAAGAAAATGAACGCGTAAGACAGTCTGGGGAGTCTTGAGCGTCTCGGGAGTCTTGGGAGTCAAAGTACTTCCAAACCTTTCGGGACGCTTCTGTTTTTCAGTCTTGGGAGTCTGGGGCGTCTTGAGTGTCGCGGGAGTCAAAAAGGCTTCCATTTCTCTCGCTCCGCCCCTAAATTCCTGAATCAGGACCAGTTCAACTTTGG
>JAAFHI010000791.1 GCA_013298335.1 Actinomycetota bacterium | reverse complement strand
GTCGCTTTACAAACTGCCCGTTCTCGATCTCGCGTACCGCGCCGCCGCCGTGCATCGCGAGTTCCACGATCCGTCGGAAATTCAGGTCTGCCGTCTGATTTCGATCAAGACCGGCGGCTGTCCGGAGGATTGCGGCTACTGCTCGCAATCGGCCCACTACGAAACGGGCATCGAGTCTCAGGCGCTGATGGAAAAGGAAGACGTGCTGACGACGGCGCGGCGCGCGAAGGAAAACGGCGTCAGCCGCGTGTGCATGGGCGCTGCGTGGCGCGAGGTGCGCGATGGCGAAGCCTTCGAGGAAGTGCTCGACATCGTTCGCGAGGTGAACGCCATCGGCGTCGAAGTCTGCTGCACGCTCGGTCTGCTCAACGAGGAACAGGCGCGGCGGCTGGAGGAAGCGGGTTTGTATGCCTACAACCACAACCTCGACACGTCGCGCGAACACTACGGCGACGTCATCTCCACCCGGACCTTCGACGACCGGCTGGACACGCTCGCCAACGTCCGCAAGACCGGCGTGACCATCTGTACCGGCGGCATTCTCGGCATCGGCGAAGGCCCGGAAGACCGCGTTTCGCTGCTCCATACGCTCGCCACGATGGAGCCGCATCCGGAATCGGTCCCGGTCAACATTCTGACCAGGGTTGAAGGCACGCCGATGGCGCAAAACGAGGACGTGCCGTTCTGGGAAACGCTGCGGATGATCGCCACCGCCCGGCTGGTGATGCCGAAATCGGTGATCCGCCTTTCCGCCGGTCGGACGTCCCTTTCCGAAAGCGAACAGGCGCTGTGTTTTATGGCGGGAGCGAATTCGATCTTTTCGAGCGACGCGAAAATCATGCTCACGACCGTTTCGCCCACCAACGACTACGACGAGGACGCCACGCTGCTCGACACGCTCGGGCTCAAGCCGCGCGAGCCGTTCAAGGAAGATTCGCGGACCCGGGCAGTCGGACGATAGAGACGGTTCGAATCATTGGTGAGAAAAATTTCATTTCCCGAAAGTCCTTTATTTTCAGCCGATTTTTATGTTTTCCGAACGTCTGGATACTTTTGGGCAACACCTTCGGCCTTTGGACATCAAGTCTCGTGAACGCGGAAGCGTTGCCGATGCGCACTCATTCGCGTCGATACAACAAGGGACCGGAGGCGGATATGAAATTTTCGAATTTAAAGAACGTTGCCATCAAGGGCCTGACGCTGGTGGGCGTTACTCTCGGAATCACCTCGATGCTTGGCCTGTCGGCGCTCGCGCAGCAGGGCGGCGGGTACAACAACGGCGGTTACTATCCCCCGCAGAATCAGGATGGTCGCTATCGTGACCGCAATCGTGACCGGTATCGCGACCAGAATCGCAATCAAGACAACTACGGCTACAACGAAAACCTGCGCCGGATCGCCGCCAACAACGGGTACCAAAGCGGTCTGGAAGAGGGGTTGAGGGATCGGCGACGGAACCGTCGCTCCGATTGCACCAATTCGGGTTCGTTCAGGAATTCGAACAGCGGCTACCGCCGCGAATACGGCGACCGGGAACAATATCGCCGCATCTTCCGGGAAGCCTTCATTCGCGGATACAATGAAGGCTACCGTTCGGGTGGTGGACGCTGGGGCCGCTACTGAACGAATCCCTTCCTTTAAAGATAAGAACCGCGCCGGGCATCGCTTCCGGCGCGGTTCCTGTTTTGCGGAGGTGGAAAGCCACGGTGGCTCATTCGAAGACAATCCGGTCGTAAAGGTCGTTGAGGGGAATCGCGCAATTGATGGAAGGCAGCTCAAGCGTTTCATCAAGCCCTTCGATCACCTGATACAGCCAGCCGTCCGGTTGCCGTCGGTAAAGTTCGATGCGCGGTTCGTCCTGTGAAATCAGGATGTATTCTCTGAGGGCGTCGAGATGGGTGATGTATCTGCGGAACTTCGTGGTCCGGTCAAAGGCTTCGGTCGTTGGCGAGAGCACTTCAAAAAGGACCGTCGGATTGAGCAGAACGTCCTGAAATTCGTCGTGGAACAGCGGTTCGTCGCAGACGACGGTCAGGTCCGGATAGGCGAAAAAGCCTTTGCAGGCCGAATCTTCCCTGATGTACGACCCGCAGCGAACCTTCAGGTCATAAGAAAAGGGCCGGCAATTCGTTCCTTTGAGACGGAGTCCGATTTCCATGGTCAGGTTGGCGATGATGGCGCTGTGATTGGGTGAACCACCGGCCATCTCGTAGATTTCCCCGTCGAGAAATTCGTGCCGGAATTCCGCATTCCGTTCACGGGCAAGGTAATCCGCGATACTGACCCGCGCTCCGCTTTGTAGGGCTGTGCCTGGCGGCATAATGATTCTCCGACGCTGAAAGATTGCTTGTAACTGATTCGCCGCCGTTTGCCCTGCCCTCAAGGACAGGGCTATTCAAAAACAAGCCTCGTGAACGAGGCTCAAACCGGCTTTCTCAATTCTAAAGACCCGTTTACGGGGCTTGTGAAGGAAATAGCCCTGTCCTTGAGGGCAGGGCAACGACCGGGCCGAACAGTTACAATTGCTTTTGGGTTCGGCATTCAATTATGGACCGGGCTCCATATCGAGGCAAGAATCCGACTTCCGACCGACAAGGATCACCCGCGCCGTGTCCGCATTAGACTCACTGCTCGACGAACTCTCTTCCATCCGTGAACAGGGCCGTTTCCGTTCCTTTCGTACCGCCGTCACCCCGCCCGCGGTCGAATTCGAACTCGACGGACGCCGCTTGATCAATTTTTCCTCGAACGACTACCTCGGCCTCGCCCATCACTCGCGAT
>JAAFHI010000260.1 GCA_013298335.1 Actinomycetota bacterium | reverse complement strand
GAACCCCGATCCGATGAACCCGACGAAGGGACCCGCGCCTGGAATCCTGAAACGATGGGCATTCCATTCGAAAAAGTGCGGTCCGCGTTTCTCGAAGTCGGCGGTCCGAACCGCGAGGAAATTGTCCGGACGCTCCGGGCCGAACTCGGCCATTCCCGGATTCGCCTCACGACTGACCGCGAAAACGCCGACGCAGCCCTGAAGGTGACGCTGCGAGCCGAAAAAGGAAAAGGCGGGCGGGTCATCGCCACGGTCCGGCTCGTCAATTCCGAGGGGGTGGTCGTCTGGCCGCGCGTGCCCCGAGCCGCCGGCTGGCGCTACACCGGGTCGCCGGTCGCCCTCGCCAGACGCATCGCAACGGATTTGAAAAACGAGAAGCGGTAGAAACGCCTTCAAGGGCGTGAAGGGCGGAAGCGTGGAAATCGCGCCTCCGCCTTCAACGTTTTAGCTGGCGCTTTGACTGGCCATCGCTTCGACTGGAATGGCCGCGGGTTCCTTGATGGAGCCGAGGTAGCCGGGGAGTTCAATTCCGGCCTGGCGGGCGATTTCCTGCAACGGCGGCAGCGACGAAACCATGCTGCGCAGAAAATTGGAGGTCGAGCTTCCTTCGCCGTTCGAACCGGAATCCCAGACCGTGATCTTGTCGATCTTGAGGTTCGAAATCGCCTCAACCTGCTTCTCGACAATGACTTCGAGTTTTTCGAGCAACAGCAGCGTGGCGGCCATGTTCGGATTGTCGCCACAGGCGCGGATGATGTGTTCGTAGCCCTCGGCCTTGGCCTGGAGCAATTGCCGCAACCCTTCGGCGTCGGCTTTGTACTTCAACAGGATCGCATCGGCTTCGCCCTGTGCGACCCGGCGGATGCGTTCGGCTTCGGCGTCCGCCTCGACCTGAATCTTGAGCTTGTTGATTTCTTCCTGAACGAGTTCTTCCTTTTCGAGCCGCGCCGTCTCACGTTCGCGCTGGGCCCGCAGGATTTCCTTTTCAGCCAGCGCGTTGGCGACCTCGGCGCGCTGGTTGGCGGTGGCGTTGCGTTCGGCGAGCGAGGCGTTCGATTCGACCACCTGCGCCCGCGCGAGGTTTTCCTGTGTCGTCGTCTGGGCCTCGAGTTCGGCCACCGAGATGCGCTTCTGGGCATCGGCCCGCTTCAGTCCGACCTCGGATTCGGCGCGTTCGCCCGCGATCTGGACGTCCTTTTCGCGCAGGGTCTTGGCTTCCGAAATGGCGGCTTCCGATTCGTACTGCGCGGTGGCGATGCGCTTGTTGCGCTCGGCTTCCTTCTGGCCCTTCTCGGTTTCGGTATTTTCGAGCGCGACTTCCACCGTCCGCTCGCGGGTGGCGCGGGCCTCGCCGACCGCCCCGAAACGTTCCTGCTGGGCGACCTCGACCTTGGCCTTGTTGATGGCCTCGGCGGCGGATTTCTTTCCGATGGCTTCGATGTAACCCGATTCGTCGGTAATGTCCTTGATGTTGACGTTGATGAGCTGCAACCCGACCTTGTGCAGTTCGGTCGCCACGTTGTCGTTGACCTGCTTGAGGAACAGTTCGCGATCCTTGTTGATTTCCTCGATGGTCAGCGTCGCGATGACCAGCCGCAACTGACCGAGGATGATGTCCTTGGCCTGTTCCTTGATCTGCTCCTCGGTCAGTCCGAGCAGGCGTTCGGCGGCGTTGACCATGATGATGGAATCGGTCGAAATCGCGACCGTGAAAGTGCTCGGAACGTTGACCCGGATGTTCTGCTTCGACAGCGCGCCGGTGAGGTTGATCTCGATGGGCATCGGCTGGAGGCTCATGAAAAGCGCGTCCTGAATCAGCGGAATCACGAACGTGCCGCCGCCGTGGATGCACTTGGCGCTCTTGCCGCTCCCGACCTTTCCGAAAATGACGAGAATCTTGTTCGACGGACAGCGTTTATACTGCTTGATGGCAACGGACGCGAGAAGCAGAAGCGCCGCGCCGGTAATGCCGATGACGGCGCCGAGAAGCGTGATGGATTCGAACATAGGTCTCCTTTGTTGGTTCAGGAATGAATTTCCCTGAAGGATTGGGCATTCATTTCATTTTCGTGTACCACGAGCAGGGTCGAACCTTCGGTCGCGTAAACGAAGACTTTTTCACCGGTTGAAAGCGCGGGCCCGGTCGTCTGGGCATCGACCGTCGCCAGGCGTCCCTGAACGTCGATCTGCACCTGTCCCCGACCTTCGCCGGAGGCCGGAATGGTCAGATACACGGTTCCGACCAGGCCGACGGCGTTGGCGAGATTGAGCGTGCCGTCAGATTCGAGTTTCTTCATGCGGTTGATCAGGACGGTCGCCGCCACGAACGTCAGCGCCCCCGAAGCCACGGCGACCGCGACCACCATGAGGCGCGAAAACCGGGTCAGTTGAAGACAGATGACCCCGATCCACCCCATCGCCTTGAGCGCGACCAACATTGCGTTGAGCGAAAGAAAGTCGCTTTCGGTGGCGTCACTGAGGCCGTCGAGCAGGTGGCCGAAAAGCAGCTTGAACAGCAGCAAAAGGGTCGCGAACAGGGCCGTTCCCCAGAAAAAGGCTTCGAATGGCGTGATTTCGGGCCACATTGATTGAACTCCGATGGTTGAACGGGAATGCCCCGATTATTTCGATCCCGATAGGCCGGCCCGTGACGGATGAAAATCCACGAGGCGGCGGGCGACCTGGCGAATTTCGGATTCCTGAATCTTCAGTCGCCCCGGTGAAACCGCGTTATCCACCAGCAATCCGTGGAGGGTCGTCACCAGTGAATGCGCGAGGACAATCGACCGGACGCCGGTCCCGAAACACCCGGCCTCCTGACCGCCCAGGATGAGGACGTCGAGATTTCGCAGAAACGCCAGGTATTCCGGATCGACCAGCGAATCCGGAAGCAGGAAGGGATTCCGCATCTGGGAAACGACAATTGGGAAAACCTTCGATTCATCCAGCCAGGGCGTCACCGGATCATCCTTGGCGGATCCGATGAGGGCGCTCACCACCACGTCGAAAAGCTGTTCCGGGTCGGTCGTCACTTGCCGGTAATGGGCGAACCGCTGGTTGAGCGGAAGCCAGTAGTACTCGCTCAGAATAAACAGGGCGGCGTCGCGCAGGCTGGGGAAATACCGGTAGAACGCGGGATCGGTGGTTCCGGCGGCTTTGGTGATTTCGGCAATCCGGGCGCCGAGAATTCCCTTTTCGGCAAAGGTTTCGACCGTCGCGGAGATGAGCCGGCGGGCGAGACCAGTCGAGGGTTCGCGCTTGATGCGCCGCGACCGGACCTGCTCGGCGGTTTCAATTGAATGGCGTTGAATGGCCTGGTTCATCGTCGGTCACGCATTTTCCGAAACAGAAATCACAGCAACGCTTTTAATAAAGCAAGTATCACTTACATTCGTCAAAAAAATTTTCCGTACCCCATAGTGAACCGGTCGCAATTGCGGTCGGTTCCCCCGAGGTACGGGTTCAAATTTTCGGAAACAGTTAAAAAATCCGCTTCAGGTACGCCGCCAGCAGCGGCTCGTCGGTCGGGCGTCCCCGGAAGCCGATGTGCCAGTCGGGACGGATCAGAAACAGCATTGGTTCGGTCACGTTGTAGGCCTCGTGAAGCCGGTGCGTCCGATCCGAAAGGGTGGAACCTTCCCACTCGATGTCTTTCGGCAACCGGCTGGCTGAAACCAGATGACACGTGACCCGTTCGCCGAAGACGCGTTCGACGTCGCGCAGGTCCTTGGTGATCTTGCGGGCATGTTCATGGTCGAGCTGCGTGCCGGTGAAGGCCAGCAGCGTCCAGTGACTGCCCCGGAAGAGCGAGTGCAGTTCGACCGTTTCAAAATGAGTGCCCGGACGCACCACCGGACCGCTCGGCGCGCGTTCTCCCGCTCTCGGCCCGTCATTATCACCGTAATCCTCGATAATCGAATTTTCACCATAGGCCACGCCCAGTTCCGAAATCACGGTCCCGACCTTCTTGCGGACCGATTCGATCCGCAGCGCGAACGGCCCGATGAGCCGCATCGCGGCGGCGAACATGAGATTCTGATCGGTCAGATCGGTGAACATTTTTTCGGCCCCTTCGGTCAGGGCCAGCGCCACCGGCTGCCGCTCATCGGAATAGGTGTCGAGCAGCGATTCGGGCGATTCATGGCGCAGGACCGCCGCCAGTTTCCATCCCAGATTGAACGCATCCTGAATGCCCGTATTCATGCCCTGTCCGCCGAGCGGCACATGGAGATGCGCGGCGTCGCCGGCGATGAAAAACCGATCCTTCCGGAAGTGCATGGCGCAGCGGCTGGTCACCGTATAGCGCGACACCCACGCCGTTTCGGTGATTTCGACCTCTTCGCCCGACATCTCGGTGAGTTTCGCGGCCAACGCATCAGCCGTCGGGGCCGAATCGAACCCGGAGTCGATGTTCATCCCCGCCGCCATCAGACGGACGATCCCGCCCGGCATCGCGAGCGCGAGAATGAATTCGTTCCGACCCAGGAAAAAGGCGCTCCAGTTCTTCGGCAGATCCCACTTCAAACGGACGTCCGCCTGAACCAGCGGATGTCCCGGATGACCGTCGATATCCTTGCCGAAATCCACCTCGCGCCGCAGGCAGCCGGCGGCCCCGTCGCAGCCCACAACGTACTTCGCGGCCACCACCTCGCTGGTGCCATCGGTCTTTTGAAGCGTGACCTCAGTGCGGTCGGTGTTCACCGCCACGACTTCCGAATTCCACTCGACCTCGCCCCCGTGGCGCGCGAGGTGCGCGGCCAGCAACCGCTCCGTGACGTTCTGTCCGAGCGAAATCGGAAGTGAATGCGGGCTGTCGAGGCCGCCGGTCCGCATGCTCCCGATATGGATTCCGTACGCGAACATTTCCACGGTGTTGACCGGCAACGCCACGGCCAGAAAATCGTCAACCACGCCCATCGCGTCGAAGACTTCGAGCGTCCGCGCCTGAATCATCACGGCGCGGGATTGCTCCTTGGGTCCGGGGCCGCTGTCGGCAATCCGGCAGGCGACGCCCAGTCGCCGCAATTCGGCGGCGAGGGTCAGTCCAACCGGACCGGCCCCGATGATAAAAACGTCGGTTTGATGATTACTCATGAGTTTGTGTCCTTCCAGCGGTGAAAAAAGGGTGTCGGAAATATGATTTTCTCTCTTTTTCCATCTCATTCCTTTCAACACAGTTTTGCAACCGGGAAATCAAAGGCGTACGTTGGGTACAGGTCCTCATATTTTCATTTTCCGGAGGCCCCCCTTCATGACTTCAGCTCATGCACTCCTCGAACGGCAGTTCGTGACCATCGACGGAAACGAAGCCGCCGCCCACATCGCCTACAAAACCAACGAAATCATCGCCATCTACCCGATTACCCCGGCCTCGACCATGGGCGAACTCGCCGAAGCCTGGGCGGTCAGCCATACCCCGAACGCCTGGGGAACGGTCCCGCTCGTCCAGGAAATGCAGTCGGAGGGCGGTGCCGCCGGCGCGGTTCACGGCGCGCTCCAGACCGGCTCGCTTGCCACCACCTTCACGGCCAGCCAGGGGCTGCTGCTGATGATTCCGAACATGTACAAGATCGCCGGCGAACTCACACCGACGGTCTTTCACATCGCGGCCCGGTCGCTCGCCGCGCAGGGACTTTCGATTTTCGGCGACCACAGCGACGTCATGGCCACCCGCGGCACGGGCTGGGCGATGCTCTTCGCCAATTCCGTTCAGGAAGCCCACGATTTCGCCCTCATCGCGCAATCCGCGACGCTCGCCTC
>JAAFHI010000693.1 GCA_013298335.1 Actinomycetota bacterium | reverse complement strand
CCGACACCCGACACCCGACACCCGACACCCGACACCCGACACCCGACACCCGACACCTTTTCACTCTCCCACGTTGTTCACCCGCTCGATCGTGCCGGAGGGATCGTTGGCGTAGGCCCCTTTGGCGTTGTTGCGAAACGTGGTTTCGGTGACTTTGGCGTGACCGCCTTCGTAGGCGCGCAGGCCCCAGAGCGCGTTGTCGGCGACCGTACATTTCGTCAGGACCACCGACCCGTTGTTGTTGACGACGACCCCGGCGCTCCGGTTGCCGGTGATGCGGCAGCCGGTGGCCTCGACCTTCGCCCCAGCCCAGACGCCGATACCGCTCGCCTTGCCGTCCTTGATGGTGCAGTCGCGGGCGAAAAGGCTGGTGGCCGCGCCAGCCACGGCGACAGTGGCGAGGGTGTCGGATTGCAGCGTGCAGCCTTCGAGGGTCAGCGAGCCGCCTTCGACGCTGACCGCGAAGAACGACGCCCCCGACGACGCGCCCATTCCGTTCAGCGTGATGCCCCGAATCAGCGATTTGCCCGATTTGTTGAGGACGCAGGGGCCCGTGCGGGATTCGAGAATGATGGAATCGGGCGAGCCCTGCCCCAGAATTTCGAGGTCCTTGTCGATGGTGAAACCGGCGGTGTAGATCCCCGGCTTCACCACGATGCGGGTTCCGGTCGGGGCCTTTTCGACGGCTTGCGCGAGATCGGTGTAGTTGGCGTCGGATGGCCCGACGGTGATGGTTTTCGCCAGGGTGGCCGGGGCGTAGGGATGTTGGTCGGCGACGTCGGGCGAGGTACTCGGTGGCGGCCCGACCGGCCTCGGTTTCGGCTTCATGTTCCAGTTGGCCTTGGAATCGAAGTACTTGATGACGCCCAACGCCGCGCCGACCGACAGCAGGCAGAACAGCAGCACGCCGATCACGATGGCCCGCCCGTTGTTTCGCGGTCCACTCGGTTCGGCTTTTCCGTAGGCCCCGAAGGTCGGGGTGGAGGACGGGGCCGCGGGCCTCGCGGGCACCGGCGTGGCCGGGGCGACACTCACATCGGGGCCGGGTTCGGCGGCGGAATTTTTTCGGGACAGAAAATAGGCGAGGTCGCCGCGAATTTCGTCGCCGGATTTATAGGCCCGCGACGGCGAACGTTCCAGAAGCCGGTAGATGATCGCCTTGAGTTCGCCCGGAATATTGGGTGGCAGCGGGTCCGGAATCAGGGTCCGGATGGCCGAAATCAGATCCCGGCGATTCTGTTGCGGGAAGGGCAGGTAACCGGCCACGAGTTCGAACAGGATCACGCCGAGCGACCAGAAATCGGACTGCATGGTGTATTTTCCGTCGAGGGCCGTCGGCGCCCGGTACGGCAGGAATTCGAACACGTTCGGATCGTCGAGATTGGCCGTGAGCCAGGCGGCGGTGCCGTAATTGGCGATGGTCGGGACGTTTTTCTTCAATCGGACGGAAGAGGGCGCGAGCAGGCCGTGGATGACGTTCCGATCGTGCAGAAAAATCAGCCCGTTCAGGATTTCCAGGGCCATCTGGGCGGCGGCGACCGGCGAAATCGGTTTCGGAAGCGCCCGCAGATTTTCAGCCACCCACGGCGACACGGCAATCAGGCGTTCGTTTTCAACCAGAACGTCGAGCGTCGGGACGACATTCGACGATTCCTCGAATTTCGCATGGGTAAAGAGCGAGCGGGCGAGCGGGGAAGTCCGGGTGGCCTCGGCGGCGAAGACCTGCACCAGGACCGGAAGGTCGTCGTGGTCGCTTTCGGCCAGCCAGGTTTCGTCGGCCAGGCCGCCGCTCCGGCGTTCCTCCAGCCGGTATCCGCCGATTATGTCTCCAGCGTTGAACATCGTCGTAATCGTCTCGGTAACTGATTTCGGCGCGGCTCATTCAGGCAGTGGCCGGTCGAAATCGAATTTCAAAAGTTCCGCGTAGGCTTCCGGGGTATCGACGTCGAATGATCCCTGGGGGAAATCGTACGCCGACGGGGCCTCCCCGGTGGACCGGAGGAGCTTTCGCGCGCCGACCGTGTCGTCGCAGGTGAGCAGGGCTTCAAAACGAGACCGCCGGAACAGGGCCGGGACGCCGACCGTTCCCGCGTACCGGCAGCCGAGCGTCGGGGCGTCCCCGATGGCCTCCCGCATTCCCCGCAGGAGGTCGGCGGAGACGAACGGTTGGTCGGCGGTCAGCAGAAACGTGCCCGCGCCGTCGGGATCGGCGTTTTGAATCGCCGCGACGCCGCACCGGAGCGAGGAACCCATGCCGGATTCCCAGTTCGGATTCAGAACGACGCGGATCGGAAGATCGGCGATGAGCGGTTGATACTCGGCGGCAAACGCCCCCAGCACGACCGCGACGGGGCTGCAACCCGCGGCCAGTGCCGTTAGTACGGTGCGTCGTATCAGACTTTCCCCTTGAAACGGAAGACTCAATTTCGGTCTTCCCATCCGGCTGGAGCTGCCGGCGGCCAGGATGACCGCCGCGAACCGGGGATGTTCCGCGTGTTTCACGACCGGAAACTCGATTCTTCAGTGAATCGCGCCGGGGCGATTCCGCAGTTTGCCGCCCTCGCGTCCCCCGATGACCGCCTGGATTTCGGCAATGATCGAGACCGCGATCTCGGTCGGGGTTTCGCCGCCGAGGTCGAGTCCGACGGGATAGTGCCAGCGCGCGAGCGTGTCCGTGCCGGGAACGATGCCATCGTCGGCAAGTTCCGCCAGCAGCCGTTCGGTCCGGCGGCGGGGGCCGAGAATCCCGACGTAGCGGGTCGGGCTGGTCGCCAGGCGTCCGAGGGCCCGCTTGTCGGTTTCGTAGTTGTGGTTCATGACCAGTACGAAGTCGCTTTCCGAGAGCGGGACGTCCTCGACCTGATCCAGAATGAGGTTGGTGGCGCGGGGAAAGCGTTCGGAGGTGATCCAGGCGGCCCGATGGTCGGCCACGGTGGTTCGCCAGCCGAGGTCGTTCGCCAGCGCGACAATCGGCTGCGCGTCGTCGCCCGCCCCGAAAATGGTGAGTCCGACCCGTTTCGGGACGAATTCGATCAGGATTTCGGCGCTTGCGTCGGGAAGGGAAACGGAATGGGTGGCCGACCGCCGTTCGGCGAGGGCTTTCTGCATCGCGGCGTACAGGCCATTGATC
>JAAFHI010000857.1 GCA_013298335.1 Actinomycetota bacterium | reverse complement strand
GATTTTTTTGAACACTTTTTGAACACAAAGCCACAAAGGCACGAAGCCACAAAGAATTCTTTGGATTCCTTGTGGCTTCGTGCCTTTGTGGCTTTGTGTTTTTCCGACTGGACTACTTCAACATGTTCACCAGTTCCTGAACGGCGGCGGCGGATTTCTGGAGCGCGGCGCGTTCATCGGCGGTGAGGTTGATTTCGATGATCTGTTCGATGCCTTCCGAGCCGAGCTTGACCGGAACGCCGACGAACAGCCCGTTGATGCCGTATTCGCCTTCGAGCAGCGCGGCGCAGGGCACGATCTTCTTCTTGTCCTTGAGAATGGCTTCCACCATTTCGACGGCGGCGGACGCCGGGGCGTACCACGCGGAGGTGCCGAGGATTTTCACGATTTCCGCGCCGCCGTTCCGCGTCCGGTCGACAATCGCTTCAATCTTTTCCGCCGACAGCAGTTCGGGAATCGGAATCCCCGCGCAGGTCGAGTAGCGCGGCAGCGGGACCATCGTGTCGCCGTGGCCGCCGAGCACGAACGCCGTGATGTTTTCGACGGAAACCTTCAGGGCGTCCGCGAGGAAGAACCGCATGCGCGCCGAATCGAGAATCCCGGCCATTCCGATCACCCGGTGGCGCGGGAAGCCGGACACGCGATGGGCCACGGTACACATGGCGTCGAGCGGGTTGGCGACGATGACCAGAATGGCGTTCGGCGAGTATTTCGCGACTTCGGCGGTCACGCTCGACACGATTTTCTGGTTGATATCGACGAGATCGTCGCGGCTCATCCCCGGTTTGCGCGGTGAACCCGACGTGATGACGACGACGTCGGAATTGGCCGTTTCGGCATAACTGTTCGCGCCGGTGACGAGCGCGTCGTAGCGTTCGATCGGGGCCATCTGGTTCATGTCGAGCGCCTTGCCCTGCGGCAGACCTTCGACGATATCCACCAGAACGACATCGCCGAGTTCCTTCAGCGCCGCCAGTTCCGCGACGGTCGCGCCGACGTTACCCGCGCCGACGACGGTGATTTTCTTGCGTCCCATAAAGAAAGACCTTCCTTGGATGAGGAAATTGAGGATGACGGTAAAACCTGAAAAGGATACGTGCGGAGTGTACGTTTGGCAACGTTCCCGTGGTTTGCACGTCCGCAGTTTCGGCGGTCGGCGTTCAGAAAAAGGATGAAAGCAGGACAATCAGGCCGATGACGACCGCCGTTCCCAGGAAGGAAAGAACGGCCACCGCCAGTTTCAGCCGGTTGAAGTCGCTCGACCCAAGGTAGGACGAGTTCTCCCCGCGCAGGATTCGGTTGATGTCCGGATTCGTTTCCGGAACGGCTTCCTCCGGTTTCATTTTGAAGGGAAGAACCTCCGAGGGCGATGAAGAAACCGCTTTGGAAGCTGGGGAATCGGTTTCGGCGACATTTTTCAGAATGGCATCGGTCCGCGCGCTGCACCGGGCGCAGGTATTGGTCTTGGGATCAAAGGAATCCGCCTGGTGGCAGATTTCGCACCGGGCGGGAAGCCCCACGTTGTGAACCTGAAAACTCATGCCTGGAATGCGCCGGACCAAAAAAGTAATTTCACCGTTTCTTTCAGCCAAAGGTAGAATCGGTTCAGTACCAAGACAACCATTTTCTTCCCGCTTTCACTTTTGGCCCGATGGCGGACGTCCTGGGGCGAAGTTCAAGCGGCCCTTCCGTTTTCAAATGCCCCGTTTCGAGGATTGAGCCCGATGAAACGCACCATCCATTTCCCGACGGCCACGCTGCTGGCCCTGATCCTCGGACTCGCCGGGGTCGCGACCTCCCAGGAGGGATCACGGTCGATTGTTTCGGAAGATTTCGTGAAAACCCGGCCCGCCGGCCCGGCGACGAAGAAACCGACCCCGACGCGTTTCAGTCAGTCCGCGAAGGAACCCCGCGTCGCCCGCCGGAAAAAGGTTTCGCCTCCAGCCGCCCCGAATACCGACGCCCCGCCCCAGATGGTCGGCGTCACGCTCTGGAAACTGCGGAAAACCCGCGCCGGGGAATCGGACACGCACGGAATCCGGGTTCAGAACCCCGACGGGACGCGGGAAGTCAGGGTTGCCGTCCGTTCGAGCCTTTCAAAGCCGTTGGCACTGAATGATTTGATCCGGTTGACGGTCGAAGCCCAGCGCGAGGGCTACCTTTATATTATTGATAGCGAAATGCGGCGTGACGGCACCGTCGGGTCGCCGGTTCTGATCTTTCCCGACTCGTCGCGCGTCGATAATTTCATCCGGCCCGGCATGCTCGTCGAATTTCCCGACCGGTCCGAGGAACTGCCCTATTTCCGGGTTTCCTCCAGCGATGCGAATTACGCCGGTGAACTGCTCACCGTCATCATCGCTCCAAAACCGATTGCCGAATGGAATCTCGGGCGCGCCGGGGAAATCCGCAACCTCGATTTTCTTTCCCTGATTGAAGAACGCGCTCCGGAGGCGATCCGGTTTGAACGTTCCGAGGGCGTGGACGGCATCGAAACCGACGACGAACGGGTTGCCGCGACCGGCAACCGGACCCGCAGCCTCGGAAACGGGAACGACGCGACCTACCGTCAGTTGACGCGCGATAACCCGCTTCCACAGAC
>JAAFHI010000740.1 GCA_013298335.1 Actinomycetota bacterium | reverse complement strand
AACAAAGTTGACCGCCAGCAGAACGCCGACGGTCAACCCCGAAAAAGCGAGTTTCTTCAACATTGAAGGCATTTACGATTCTTTGGCGGTCAATCTTTCCTGGACCTTGCTGCGCTTGATGCCGTAAAGGAAGTAGATCAGGAAACCAAGTCCCAGCCAGACGAAAAGTCGAATCCAGGTATCCAGACCGAGTCCCAGCATCTGGGCGCCACAGGTGAGAATGCCCAGAATGGGGATCAGCGGGACGAGCGGGGTCTTGAAGGGCCGGGGGAGGTTGGGCTCGGTTCGCCGGAGGACGATCACGGCTCCGCAAACGAGGGTGAAGGCCAGAAGCGTTCCGATGGAAACCAGTTCGCCAAGGATGCTGAGCGGCACTGTCCCGGCAAGCACCATCGCGACGACGCCGGTGATGATGCTGGCGACATAGGGCGTTCCGAACTTGGGGTGCATTTTGGCGAAGAACGGGGGAAGCAGCCCGTCATTGGCCATCGTGTAGAAAATACGGGGCTGGCCCATCAGCATCACCAGCATCACGGAGCTTAAACCCGCGATGGCACCGAGTTCGACAAAGGGCGCGAGCCACTTGAGTTGCGGAATCGACTCGACGGCGAAGGCCACCGGATGGGCGATGCCCTTGAACGAGGTGTACTTCATGACGCCGGTGAGGACCAGCGCGACGGCGATGTACAGAACGGTGCAAACCACCAGCGAACCGAGGATGCCGATCGGCAGGTCGCGCTGCGGGTTCTTGGCTTCCTGCGCCGCCGTCGAAACGGCGTCAAAGCCGATGTAGGCGAAGAAAATCACCCCGGCGCCACGCAGCACGCCGCTCCAGCCGAATTCGCCGAAGTTCCCGGTGTTGGGCGGAATGAAGGGGGTCCAGTTGGCCCGGTTGATGTAGAAGACGCCAAAGCCGATGAACGCCAGCACCACCGTCATTTTAATGACGACGACGACGTTGTTGAAGCGGGTCGATTCCTGCACGCCCCAGATCAGAAGCAACGTAATCACCGCAATAATGAGGACAGCCGGAAGATTGAACAGGCTGGTGGCGTGGGGCAGCTTGTCGGGCGTGAGACCGGCCTCGGTGATCGTTTTCAGCAATCCGTCCGAAATGGGCGCCCAGCCTTCGATAATCCGGCCACCGGGAATCGGCGGAACCTTGATGAGCTTGGTCCCGGTCGAGGCGATCAACTCCGGCGGAAGCGGAATCTTCAGGAAATTCGTCAGAAAAGCGACCACATATCCCGACCAGCCGACCGCGACCGTCGAAGCCGCGAACAGATATTCGATGATCAAATCCCAGCCGATAATCCACGCGAAGAGTTCGCCGAGGGTGGCGTAGGAATAGGTGTACGCGCTGCCCGCAATCGGAATCATCGACGCGAATTCGGCGTAGCACAGCCCCGCGAACGCGCAGGCCAGACCGGAAATGATGAAGGAAATGACCAATCCGGGGCCGGCGTTGTCCGCCGCGACCTGACCGGTCAGAACGAAGATACCGGTCCCGATGATCGCGCCGATGCCGAGGTTGATGAGGTTGAGGGGACCAAGCGTGCGTTTGAATCCGGATTCGCTGGCGCCGGCTTCTTTTTTGAGTTGATCTATCGATTTTCTGGCCCAGATATTTGCCATGAGTGAGTGTCTCCAGTGGACGTTGAGCGGAATGGCGAGCGGTCGGTTCCGATGGCCGGAAACCCGTGGTGACCGTCAGACTTTTTCCGTGGCGGTCGTTCCGAGAATTCCGGTCGGCTTGAACAGCAGTACGAGAATGAGAATGCCGAAAGCGACCGCGTCTTTGTATGGATTGAGTTGCGGGGGAAGATACCCGGCGGCCAGCGTTTCGGCAATACCGATGACGAATCCGCCGAGCACCGCGCCGGTGATGTTGCCGATGCCGCCCAGCACCGCCGCGACGAACGCCTTGAGTCCGGTCAGGACGCCGATGAGCGGATCGAACTTCGGGTAGCGCAGCGAAACCAGAATCCCCGCCGCCCCCGCGAGCGCCGAGCCGAGCGCGAAGGTCACCGCGATGACCCGGTCGGTGTTGATGCCCATCAGTTTGGCGGCTTCCTGATTGAACGACACCGCCCGCATCGCCTTGCCGACTTTGGTTTTCTGAACGACGTATTGCAGTCCGATCATCAGACCGAACGAAACCACGAAAATCACCGCGTCCTGCAACGTGATGGTCGCCGCGCCGTAGACGGTGAAGTTCTTCGGGGCCACCAGTTGCGGGAAAAACCGGGGATTCGCGCCGAAGACCAGTTGCCCGGCGTTTTCGAGAAACAGGGAAACCCCGATGGCGGTGATGAGCGAGGTCAGACGCGGGGAATTCCGGACCGGACGGTAGGCCAGCCGCTCGATGAGCATCCCGACGCCCGCGCAGACCAGCATCGCGATGAGCATCACGACGAGCGCCCGTACCAGCGATGGATTGGCTTCGGTGAAACCCAGCTTGGCCGCGGCGTAGTACCCCACGAACGCGCCGATCATGTAGACGTCGCCGTGCGCGAAGTTGATGAGCCGCAACACGCCGTAGACCATCGTGTAGCCGAGCGCAATCAGCGCGTAGATGCTCCCCAGGGAGAGTCCGTTGATGAGTTGTTGAATGAAAGTTTCCATCAGCAGCAGTCAGAAGTCAGCAGTCAGTGGTCAGTGGTCAGTCGGAGCATCAGGCGTTGGAAAATTCAGTGCGTAAACGAGGTGCTTCAGCCCGGCACGAACGGTTTCTCGCTCGACGGTCATGCCGACGCGCGCGGCGACGCGGCACGAGGGCAGATTTTCGGGGCGAACCAGCGAAATCAGGCGGGTTTTCCCGAGGTGCGAAAATGCCCAATCGCGCCAAGCCGTCGCCGCTTCCGTGGCGTATCCCTTGCCGTGGCAGTCGCGCCGCAGGTGGTAGGCGATTTCCAGTTCGCTGGCGCCGTCCACGTCCTGAACCAGCAGTCCCGCGTCGCCGATGACCTCGCCGGTTTCTTT
>JAAFHI010001023.1 GCA_013298335.1 Actinomycetota bacterium | reverse complement strand
CAGCCGTAGACGTTGCCCGCGACGCTCGGAATCTCGTTCCACATCGGGTTGTCGGCGGTGAAATCGTTGTAGAGCGTCCGGTAGGTCTCGGGGTCGAACGCCGCGCCCATCGCCGCCGCGATCTCCTCGGTCGTGGCCCAGATGTCCTTCAGATAGACGTCCTCGCCGTTGGAACCCTTGCCGAGCGGCTCGTTGGTGAGGTCGATGTCGACCCGTCCGGCGAGCGCGAAGGCGACCACCAGCGGCGGACTCATCAGGAAGTTCGCCTTCACGTTCTGGTGAACGCGGGCTTCGAAGTTGCGGTTGCCCGAGAGCACGCTCGCGGCGACCAGGTCGTTTTTGACGATGGCGTCCTCGACGGCGGCGTCGAGCGGGCCGGAGTTGCCGATGCAGGTCGTGCAGCCGTACCCGGCGATGTTGAACCCGATTTTGCTCAGGTAGGGCGTCAGACCGGTCTTTTCAAGGTAGGCCGTGACCGCCCGCGAACCCGGCGCGAGCGAGGTTTTGACCGTCGGACGCACTTTCAGGCCGTGTTCGACTGCCTTTTTCGCGACGATGCCCGCCGCGAGCATCACGCTCGGGTTCGAGGTGTTGGTGCACGAGGTAATCGCGGCGATGACCACGTCGCCGTTGCCGATTTCACCGAAGTAGGCATCCGACACCGGGTAGTGCGCGGCGGCCTTTTCCTTCGAAAGATTGAAGCCGTTGGCCGCGACCGGCTGTTCGAGCAGGTCGGTGAACTTCGCCTTGAGGCCGTCGAGCGCGATGCGGTCCTGCGGGCGCTTCGGCCCGGCGACGCTCGCCCCAACGCTCGCGAGATCGAATTCCAGCACCGTCGAGTAGCGGCACTGGCCCGCCGCCGGAATGCCGAACATCCCCTGTGCCTTGTAGTAGTTGCGGAACGCTTCGACGTGCTCGGCGGGGCGTCCGGTGGCGAGCAGGTAGTCGCAGGTTTTTTCGTCGATGCCGAAAAAGCCCATCGTCGCGCCGTATTCGGGGGCCATGTTGGCGATGGTCGCGCGGTCGGTGACGCCGAGCGAAGCGGCACCCGCGCCGTGGAATTCGACGAACTTGCCGACCACTTTCGCCTTGCGGAGCAGTTCGGTGATGGTCAGCACGAGGTCGGTCGCGGTGACGCCCTCGCGCAGCGCGCCGGTGAGGTTGACGCCGACCACGTCGGGGGTCAGGAAGTAGACCGGCTGGCCGAGCATGCCGGCTTCGGCCTCGATGCCGCCGACGCCCCACGCCACGACGCCCAGACCGTTGATCATGGTCGTGTGCGAGTCGGTGCCGACGAGCGTGTCGGGCAGCCAGACGCCGTCGCGGTCGATGACGCCCCTGGCGAGAAATTCCAGATTGACCTGATGGCAGATGCCGATGCCCGGCGGAACGACCTTGAAGGTGTCGAACGCCTGCATGCCCCACTTGAGAAATTCGTAGCGCTGGCGGTTCCGCTCGAACTCCATCTTCATATTGAGCGTGAGCGCGTCGGCGGTCGGCCCGCCGGGCGTGCCGTCGAGGGTGGGCAGGTTGCGTTCGGTCCCGTTGTAGTCAATCTGAACCGAGTGGTCGATGACGAGATCGACCGGCACGAGCGGTTCGATGACGTTCGGATTCTTGCCCATGCGCGAAATGGCCGAGCGCATCGCGGCGAGATCGACGAGCAGCGGCACGCCGGTGAAGTCCTGAAGCAGCACGCGGGCGACGACGAACGGGATTTCCTCGGTCCGTTCGGCGTTCGGCTGCCAGTTGGCGAGCGTCCGGACGTCGTTTTCGGTAATCCGCGCGCCGTCGTAATTGCGGAGAACCGATTCAAGGACGATCCGAATGCTGACCGGAAGCGTGGAGACGGGCGCGACACCGGCAGTTTCGAGTTGCGGGAGCGAATAGTACGTCCCGGTTTTCCCGTTGCCGAGGTCGAACTCGCGGCGGGTTTCGAAGAGGGAGTGGCTCATGAGCGGCACCATATATATTAAGGATGGATTCAGAAAACCTGCGAGAATCGTACGTGTGAAATACCACATTCGAGTCTTGGGAGTCTAAGAGTCTTGGGAGTCTTGTGGGTCTTGGGAGTCTTGAGCGTCGAGGGAAAAAAGAGGGATTTCAGGCGGAATTCGATTTTTCCGGACGTTCTCAGGTCTCCATTTTTCACTGACTCTCCAGAC
>JAAFHI010000955.1 GCA_013298335.1 Actinomycetota bacterium | reverse complement strand
GACCGTGCCGGAGGTCGCCCGAACCGTCAGCCGACTGCCCTTTTCGACCTTCTGCCGAACCTCGGTCGTCCATCCCGCGGCGTGGGCCACCGTTGCGCAAACCAGAACGGCCAGCGCGATCATCATCGTCTTCAGGGTTGTTTTCATTGTTGTACGCATTTTCGGCATCCTTTTCTTTTCGTCTGTTCTTTTTCGGGGCGGGACTTTGGAAAGCCTTTATTTCTTCGGATTTCCGGCGAGTTCACGAAGCACATCGACCTTCTTTTCATAGGCTTCCATCATGTATTGGGTGGCCACCGGGTCTTTCGGGTTCTTGCGAACGGCCTTGCGGGTCTCGGCGATGGCGGCGTCGATATCCGCCAGCGTGCCGCTGATCTTCATCTGCGAATTCACGTCGAGTTGCGACTTGCGGGCCTCGGCGGGCCTCTTCAGCCGGTCGATGAGCGCGATGTAGTTCGCCTCGGTCTGCTGAATGAGCTGTTCGGTCGGGATTTCCGGCTTCGGGCCCTTCCGATCAACCGGCGCCGAGGGGTTTGGTTTCTTGGACTTGGCGCTTAAAAGATTTCCTCCAACCGGGATAATCGGCTTCGATCCGCCAATTCCACCGCTATTTGCCTCGGTCACGATTGGGGGCGAAACACGTTCCTCTTTCGGCGCGGGAACCGAAGACGGAGCGGGAGCAGGCATCGGCGGATTGACCACGACGGGCGATTCCGGTCGGCCCGACCGCATCACGAAAATCGTCGTCGCCACCGCGAGGACCACCAGCGCCAGCGCATGCACCGGCGTCAGGCGCGGCGTGAAAACGAACGTCGCGAACCAGTTGCGGATACCGTCCAGCCAGCCGAGGCTCGGCTTCCGGTCGATCTTCGCGATTTCCCGCGCCACGCCTTCCCACAGTTCGGGCCGGACTTCGGTCGTCTGGGCGAATCCGTGATACGCCAGTTCCTCGCCCTCGATCAGGTCGCGTTCAGCCCGGCAGGCGGCGCATTCCGCGAGGTGTTCCCGGACGTCGGCGCGGGCTTTCGGTTCGAGATCGTGTTCGAGGTACGCATCGAGCAGCGAAAGGCAATGTTCACAGTTCAGTTTCGCCATATGCACCTCCGGAAAAGGATGAGGGATGAAGGATGAGGGATGAAAAAAGCATTGTGAGTTTCCAGATTCAGGGGTTTTCAGGATTGTGTGGCGGACCGGGTCTGTCTTTCGGTCCGGGTTTTCATCCTTCATCCCTCATCCTTCATCCCTTCCCAGATAGGGTCTGAGGAAGCGGCGCATTTCCGCCTTCGCCCGATGCAGATCCGTTTTCACCTTGGCGAGCGTGAAACCGGTAATGTCGGCAATTTCCTCGTAACTGCACTCCTGGAAGACCTTGAGCGAAAAAACCGTCCGCTTGTCTTCGTCGAGGAGCGCGATGCCGGCCCGAATCTGTCCGTTGAGTTCCTGATTCAGCACCCCGGCCTCCGGCTGCGGCCCGTGGTGGGCAGGGTCGAAGCCCCCCGCCGTCTCTGCGTCGAGGCTGACATCGCCCCGCCCCTTCGCCCGGAACGATTCCCGGGCGACATTGCGGGCGATGCCGAACAGCCACGTCGCCAGCCGGGCCTCCTCGCGCAATCCGTCGAGGTTTTTGTAGGCCCGGACAAACGTTTCCTGCGCCAGCTCTTCGGCTGTTTCGTAATTTCCGACCAGCGATTGGAGAAATCCCACCACCGGTCGCGCGTAGCGATTGAAAATCAGCCGAAACGCCTCGGCATCTCCCGCCCGCGCCCGTGAAACCACATTCGACGGGTCGCTCATTCGTCGTTCTCCAGTTGTTTGTGCTTGGTATGCAAGCCACATTACGTGCGTCCTCACCGAATGTTCGAGCATCATTTTCGTTCTCTAGCGTTCGGTAAGTGACGGGGATTTCGAAAAAGTTTCAGCCGGACGGAAAAAAATTTCGGGCAGGGATCGGGAATCAGGGAACAGGGGTCAGGAATCAGGGATCAGGGATCAGGGATTGGACAGTAGCCCGACCGTGAGGAAGGGCTGTCTTTGAAAAGGTGTCGGGTTTCGGGTGTCGGGTTTCAGGTCAAACCGGGGGAAAAGGGGTCAGGGGTCAGGAATCAGGGATCAGAAAACTGGCGGCTGGCCACTGACCACTGGCTACTGGCTACTGGCTACTGGCTACTGGCTACTGACTACTGACTGCTGACTGCTAACTGCCAACCGCTAACCGCTGCCCACGAAAAAGCCCGGCGAGCGTACTCACCGGGCCGGTTTCAAAATTCGCGATGCGACGGGGCGGGACTGACCGTTTCAGATCGAGTAGCCCG
>JAAFHI010001018.1 GCA_013298335.1 Actinomycetota bacterium | reverse complement strand
GACCATTTCCTTCATCCTTCATCCTTCATCCTTCATCCTTCATCCTTCATCCTTCATCCTTCATCCTTCATCCTTCATCCTTCATCCTTCATCCTTCATCCTTCATCCTTCATCCTTCATCCTTCAGAAATCCGTTTCCTTTTCCGTGCCCGGACTGCACCATGCGGATGAACCCGAAGCCGCATATCCGTCACCTCCCCGGAGTACTCCCCCCAATGTACGATTTCATTATCGTCGGAGCGGGTTCCGCCGGCTGCGTTCTGGCTGCCCGGCTGACCGAAGACCCCACCGTCAAAGTGCTTCTGCTCGAAGCGGGCGGCCCTGATCGCCGTCAGGAAATCCACATTCCCGCCGCCTTTGCGAAAATGTTCAAGTCCGAGCAGGACTGGGCCTATTTCACCGAGCCGCAATTGCACCTTTCGGGGCGGAAACTGTTCTGTCCAAGGGGGAAAATGCTCGGCGGGTCAAGTTCGCTCAACGCGATGATCTACATCCGCGGCCACCGGCTCGACTTCGATGCGTGGCGCGACGCCGGAAACGAGGGCTGGGGATATGCCGACGTTCTGCCGTTTTTCAGAAAATCCGAACATCAGGAACGCGGCGCGGACACCTTTCACGGCACCGGCGGTCCGCTCAACGTCGCCGACCACCGGACGGTCAACCCGCTCACCGAACGCTTCGTCAAGGCCGCCGCCGAGGCCGGTTTCCCGCTCAACGACGACTTCAACGGGGCCGAGCAGGACGGGTTCGGAACCTATCAGGTGACGCAGAAGGGCGGAAAACGGCACAGCACGGCGGCGGCCTTTCTCAAACCGGCGCTGGCGCGGCCCAATCTGACGGTCAAAACGAACGCGCTCGTGACGCGGCTGGTGGTCGAAAGCCATCGGGTGACGGCGGTTGAATATACCCACGAAGGCCGCGCCGAACGGGAACGGGTCGGGAACGAGGCCATCCTCTGCGGCGGCGCGATCAATTCGCCGCAGGTACTGATGCTTTCCGGCATCGGACCGGTCAATCACTTGAAATCACTGGGGATAACGCCGGTTCATGACCTACCCGGCGTCGGCGAAAACCTTCAGGATCACCTGTTTCTCTCGATTGCCTACGCCTGCACGAAGCCGATTTCGCTCGCCTCGGCGGAAAAACTCGGCAGCATCGCCAACTTCCTCATCTTCAAGCGCGGTCCGCTCACGTCGAACATCGGCGAAGGCGGCGGATTCATGAAAACCGACCCGACGCTGCCCGCGCCGGACCTCCAGTTTCATTTCGCTCCGGCCTACTACCTTGACCACGGCTTCGTGAAACCGGAAGGCCATGGGCTGTCCATCGCGCCGACGCTGCTCCGGCCCAAAAGCGTCGGGCGGCTGACGTTGCGGACGAGCGATCCGTCCGCGCCGCCGGTCATCGACCCGAATTTTCTGTCCCACGAAGACGATCTGCGGACGCTCGTCGCGGGCGTCCGGGCGGCGCGAAAAATCATGCGGGCGACGGCGTTCGACGACGTGCGCGGGGCCGAATACCATCCCGGACTCGAAGATGGCGACGACGCGCTGGTTGAAAAGTACATTCGCGACCATGTCGAAACCATCTACCACCCGGTCGGAACCTGCGCGATGGGAAGCGACGAAATGGCGGTGGTGGATGCCCGACTGCGCGTCCGGGGCCTTGAAAACCTGCGCGTGGCCGATGCCTCGGTCATGCCGGTTATCGTCGCCGGAAACACCAACGCGGCGACCATCATGATCGGCGAACGGGCCGCCGCGTTCCTAACCGCGCATTAAAGTCTTCTTAAAAAACTTCGTCAAAAACCTTCAAAAAAATCTCCAGCCGGAGAAACGCTTGGAAGGAGGCTGAAAATGACCGGAATAACCGCTCCAGTGCTATCTTTCGGAGCACCGGTCCTGTATAGCTGAATGTGAGGCGGGCAGATTTTTCAGTATTCAACATGGGGTTGTTTTTCCATGTCGCTTTTTGTCTCCCGTTGCCCCTTCGGGATTCTGACGCGATTTATTTTCTGCGTCGTTTCCATCCTCTTATTTGCGGCACCCGTCGCCGCTCAAAATTTCGTTTACACCAACAATAATGTCTCCGGTGCGAACACCGTCTCCGCCTTCGCGGTCGCGCCCACCGGTTCCATCACAAAAGTTGCCGACTATCCGACCGGCGGGGCCGG
>JAAFHI010000108.1:4745-8096 GCA_013298335.1 Actinomycetota bacterium | reverse complement strand
CGATTCGTCGTATCCCGGATGGATGCGCCAGAGTTCGCGCTCGGCGTCGCTCGCCTGCAATGCCTCGTAGAGTTGTTCGGCATCGCCGCCGAACAGCCCCTTTTCGGCCTTCAGCGCGGCTTCGAGCACGGCTTCGGCGGCGCGTTCGAGGGCGGCGCGGCGTCCGGTGGAGAAAAGATGCGGCCGCAGGTGGACCGGCATCGCCTTGCCGTCGAACTGGATGTTGCGGGCGATGAGGCGTTCGTCGAGCCGCGCGGCATCGGCCAGCGCCCCTGCCGGGTCAGCTTCGATGAGGGAATGGAAATGGGTGATGGCGGCGTTCATACACCAAAAGGAAACGGTCGGGAAGGAAATCGTTCCGTCCCGACCGCCTGAAAAAAAGAGGTTTAGGCGTTCTTTTCGGCGAGATCGCCGATGATCGGCAGCTTCATCTGCTCATTGCTGAAGGCCTTGAACATCAAAAATCCGAAAAGGCCAAATTCGACGAGCAACAGGATGAGGCTCAAACCCAAATTGAGAAAACCGCCAGTATTTCCAATTACGGCGATCAAAATCTTGCCGAGTATCCAGTTCGCAATGCCGAGGGCGAGAAAAATTACATGCAGGATTGCGCCCTGAAGCGCATGAAAGCGAACGAACCGGTTATTTTTCTCGGTCAGGAAGAAAACGACCGAAATCACCAACCCGACGAAACAAAAGCAGGTCGGGATGTACGCCAGCGTGGCGGCGATATTGGGTTGCAGGCCAAACGGTCCCGGCGCATTCCCGGAAGACTGGGGAGGCATCTGGCCATAAGGACTCTGTTGGCCATACGGACTCTGTTGGCCGTAAGGATTTTGGGGGTCGTAGGGGGTCATTGAATGTCACTCTCCTTGCAAGAGTTGGTTCGTGGTCTTGCAGAGTAAAATAGAAAATTTTTGATTGATGATTTTTGACTGAAGATTTTCGATTGAAGAAGGAAACCCGGCGGGATTGAGGAAGCAATGGCTTTACCGCCGACTGCCTGAAATCGAAAATCAAAAATCGGAAATTTCAGGATTTCTTTTCAATGAGTTTCGCCGCGACGACATATTCCTTTTCCTCGCGCCGAATCCGGATGTTGACGGTTGCGCCCGGAGCGGTCCGGGCGATGAGGCGGTTGAACTGTCCGGTCGAGGTCACCGAGATGGCGTCCACGGCCAGAATCAGGTCGTTGCGGCGAATTCCCGCCGCGTCGCCCGGGAGACCGCGCTCGACCTTGGTCACCTTGACGCCGCGCGACGTGTTGGCCAGACCGAGTTCGCGGCGGTCGAAGGCCGAAATATCGGACGCTTCGATTCCGACCGAGCTGCGCCGCACCTGCCCGCGTTCGCGCAGTTGCGGCAGAACTTCCTTGAGAATGTTGACCGGAATTGCAAACCCGAGACCCTGTCCGCGCGCCAGCACGAGGGTGTTGATGCCGACGACCTCGCCCTTCAGGTTGACGAGCGGGCCGCCTGAATTGCCGAAGTTGATGGCGGCGTCGGTTTGCAGAAAATCGTCATATTCGCCGTCGAGGCCGGTCCGGCCCTTCCCGCTGATGATGCCGAGCGTGACGGTATGGTCGAGTTCGAACGGGCTGCCGATGGCGATCACCCAGTCGCCGACCCGGACGGCATCGCTGTCGCCGAGCGGCAGCGTCGGGAGCGGCGTCTTTCCGAGATCGACTTCGAGGAGGGCGATGTCGGTCGCCTCGTCGTGGCCGCGCACGCTCGCGTTGAGCGTACGACCGTCCTGCGTGACGACCAGAATCGGGCCGCCGACCTTCAGCGCATCGCGAATGACATGAAAATTGGTGATGATCCGCCCCTGCGTGTCCAGACAGAAACCGCTGCCGATCGAGGTTCCGCCCTCTTCCGCCGCCGCCTGGATGTTGACCACGCCCCCGTTGGCCTGCGCGACGATGTCGGCGACGTTGGGAAGTCCGGCGGGCGCGGGGCGCGGCGCGGTGGGACGGCTGCCGCCCTGCTGGGCGACGGCGGGATGAACAAGGGCGGTCAGCAACAGGCCGCCGATCAACAGCGAATGAAAACGGTACTGCGGCATCGGTTCAATCTGCGTCGGGATCGTGTTTCAGAATTACCGAACGTGGCGCCGGCGCCGGAGGTTCCATCGGAACGGAACGTCGTCCGGCATTCGACGGACGCCAGCCGGAGCGTACCATTTCGGCCAACTGTTCCGCATCATAATCGCACTCACGCGCCATTTCCTCACGAATTTCGTGAAGTTTCTCAAGAAAACGCGGCTTGCGATACATTGTGGAACGTCTCCGAAGCGGTTGAAATGAAACGGCGACGTGTTTTTAGGGGATTTTTGAACGCTCTTCAATCAGGCGGAAGACTTTGACGACGGTTTGTCCGGAAATCTTCTCGATGACGACGTAGGCGTTGACCACCGGGAGCCAGCAGTCGTCCACGACCGTTCCCTCCGCCTCGTATTCGCAGATGACGTGCCCGCCCGCGATGAAGGAAATCCGGTTCGAGGCGTGGAAGAGCGTGATGAAGTGGGAGTGGGCGCGGGCTTCGTAGGCCGTTTCGAAGAGATTGACTTCGGCGATTGGCGTGTCGCGGTGGCAGGTGATGATCTTGACCGACTCGCCCGGCGCGCCGCCGAACGTGACGACCTGAAAATCCTCGGGCGACGTCGTCCGGGCAATCGCGAGCGGCGGCGCGTCGAGCCGGATGGTGAACGAGAGTTCTCCACCCGGATTGAATCCCTGAATCGTCGAATTGCTCGGCCCCGATGACAGCAGGATGTCTCCGCTTTCGAGGGTCAGTACCTGCGGGCGCAAAAAGTAGTTGCGGCACTCGGCTTCCCAGAGCCGACGCCCATCGGGGTTGAAACAGGAGGCATGCGCGGCGTCAACGCAGACGATTTCCTCGCCGGAAGGCGTGACCGCGAGTTCGGCGACCTCGAACCGGGGCGAGAACAGGCGGCGTGGCGAGGGATTGTCCGCCGCCAGCGCATAGACGCTGTGGCTGGTCGCGAAATATCCGACGTCGGAATCATCCGTCGGGACGGCGGCGGCGGTCATCCGTTCCGAGAGGAAGTGCGGAAAAAACCGTCCGCGGTCGAGTTCGAGCGTGCCGGTGCCCCGGTCGTCGGCGATGTACACCATCCCGAGATGGGCCGGAACCGGCGCAAAGAGCCGTCGGCTGCCGGGAATCACCTGCGAAAAGTCGAATTCAAGCGAACAGGCGCGGGTGATTTCAGGCCGGACGGGTTTTATCAGGTTGGAAAACGCGACCAGCGGGATTCCGCGCGGCGTCACCGACTTTTCAAGCAGGGCACTAATCCAGATCGCGACGTCCTTGGCCGACTTCGGGCGGTCGC
>JAAFHI010000108.1:0-4732 GCA_013298335.1 Actinomycetota bacterium | reverse complement strand
AGCAACTCGAAGAGAATGACCCCGAGCGAATAGAGGTCGCTCGCGTAGGTCGAAAAATCGTAGAACTGCTCCGGGGCCATGTAGGCGGGCGAGCCGTTCGGATTCTGGACGTCATGGATATTCGCCAGATGGTTCGCGATGCCGAGGTCGGCCACCTTGTAGGTTCGCGCGCCCGTCGCCTCGTCCACGCAGATCAGGATGTTCTCCGGCTTGAGGTCACGGTGCAGAATCTGGTGATCGTGCGCATGCGCCAGCCCGGCGACCACGTCGCGCATGATGGCGAGCGCTTCCGCCGCCTCGACCGAAGTCCGCTCGTTCAGCAGATCGCGCAGACTGCCGCCCGCCGCGTATTCGAGAATGAGCTTGTCGCGTTCCGTCCCCTGCCCGTAGACCAGATTCAGACACCGGATGATGTTCGGATGCTGGAGCGTGAACAGCGACGAGAGTTCGCGAAAAAAGTACTGCCCGGCTTTCCCGCCCGCCAGAAACTCCTTGACCGCACACAGTTCCCCCGTCTCGCGGTCCTTCGCGAGGCGCACCAGTGCGTGCGCCCCGCTTCCGATGAGTTTGATGGATTCGTAGTCGGTTCCGGGCATGAAAACCTTTTAAGAGTCTGGGGAGTCTTGTGGGTCTCGGGAGTCAAAGGCATTTTCTAAAACAAAAGCATCTTCAAAAACACCGGACGCCCAAGACGCCCAAGACCCTCCAGACTCCCCAGACTTTTTCAGACTGATTCCACCAGTTGATCGTGGGTCATCCCGGCCTTGACGCGGTCTTCGGCGTCCTTGAGGCGGGGTTCGGCGGTGATGATGAAACGACTCGCTTCCTCCCCGCGCGAGATACAGGCGGTCTGGACGCAGTCGAGCTTCTGGCCGCTCACGTACGACAGCATCCCGGCCAGAATCCCCGCGATCATCGGGTCGGAGAACTCCTCCTCGTCGCGGATAATCTCGCCAAAGATCGAGTCTTCGAGCGTCGCCGTGACGATGCCCGTCTCGCGGGCGCGCGACACGTCGAGGTCGAGCAGCCCCCAGCCGTGAAACACGAAGTACTCGCGGAAAAAGCCCAGAAACACCGTCAGCGGGACCTCGTTCAACTGCACGTTGCCGACGAGGCTGCATTCCCGTTCGAGGCGCTTCATCACCTTTTCGCCCCAGATGCGGCCACAGCTTTTGAAAATCGTGGCCCACGCCGGACCGGCTTCGTCCACGAGCGATTTGTAGACCCCGTCGAGAAAGTCGCTCGACAGCATGCAGAGTCGGGTTTTGGCCGGATTCCACAACACGCCCTCGCGCAGGTCGTAGCCGAGGCTCGCGTCGTCGAAGAAACTCTCCAGCCCGATGTCCTTGAGCAGCAGTTCGGTGGTTTTCGTCATCAGTATTTCTCCGAAAGAACGTTCATGGCCACGTCCAGATAGGGCGTCATCAGTTGAAAGTGCGCGGGTTGGAGTTCCTTGCGGCACTCCTCCTTCACGAACCAGTACATGTGATAGATGGATTTGGCCTTGGCCTCGAATTCCTTGAGCTTCGCCGCCATCGCCGGGTCAATGCCGAACGAGGAGGCGTCCGTCCCTTTCGGCATGTCGGGAAACTCGAACGCCTGAAGGATGGTTTTGGTCCAGATCAGGAACTTGTCTTCGTACCAGCGGATGTCTTCGAGCAGCATCGCCATCGTGCCGTAGGCGAGCACGTAGCGACCGTCGCGCACGGCCTTGGCGGTGGCGTGGTCGTGGTGCTTTTCATAGGGGTAAATGACGAAGGTGTCCTTGACGGCCCGTCCGATGAAGCCGGTTTCCTTGCCGCGGACTTCCTTGGCGGCTTCGGCATGAACGGCGAGGTGCGGATAGACCGACACCAGTTTGGCAAGCTCCTGATCGGTCAGATATTTCCCCTCGGCCTGCCGGAAGATGTCCTTCAGTTCGGGATGGCGAAAGGGCGGAACGGTCTGGCGTTGTGGCGTCATCGTTTTTTCCTCGAAAGTGGTTACGGGGCCGGTTTGGTGGCAAGTCGCTGCGCCGCGCGCAGGGCGCTCTCGGTCGCGGTCGCCAGGAAGTTCGAGCCGGTGCGGGTGGCGAAGACCGGGGCCTGTCCCGGCTGCCAGGGCACGTCGCGGAAGAACGCGCCTGCCGGAGCGGTGTAATCCACCGGCGGCGGCGCGGGTCGGGCGACGACGACCGGCGGCGCGACGGGCAGCGCGGGCGTTTCCTGACCCATCAGGAGCTGTCCAGCGAGGGACGGTTTCGCGGGTTTCGCGACCGGCGCGGCGCCGGCCTTGCGGGCCGTCCACGTCACTTCGGCGCGGAAGAAGGTGCCCGCCTGGAACTTCGCGAGCGTTTCGGGTGCATCCCGCTTCACCGGCGGCGGGCCGGTCTCGACCACGACCGGCACGGGCACCGGCGGCGCGACCACGACGGGAACTGGCGCGGGCTGGGGAATCATCGGCGCGGGCGCGGGCGCGCTGACCATTTGCGGCCGGCGGGCGGGCTGGGGCGCAATCGCTCCGCGCTTCGCCCACGACACCTGGCCGGTGAAAAATGCCTTCGCGGTCGGCTCGATGCCGAGCGCGACCCGCGCGCGCAGGATCGCCGAGCCGAGAATGTCCTGGCAGCGCGAAATGCGCTCCAGTATCGCTTCCTGCTCGGCGTACAACTCTTCGGGGGTCGAATATGCTGTGGACATGGGGGGAGTCCTCCCGAGTTGAGAATTGAGAATTCAGAATTGAGAGTTCAAAAATTCTCAATTCTCCACTCTCAATTCTCAATTCGACTTCAGTCGGCCAGTTTTTCCATGATTTCGGTCGCGTTCGCGCCTTCGCGACGCCAGAACTCGGCGGCGTTGACCTTCTTCTGCGACCCGATCAGAAACTTGCAGCAGTCGTTGCCCATCGAGTAGCACTGCACCTCAATGCCGCCCCGCTCGTCGCGGTCGAACACGCTGAAGACCCCGGCAAACATTCCGGCGTACATGTAGCAGACGGGCTTTCCGACCTGCTCCATCGCCTTCGCCACGGCGGAGTTCTTGATGGTGACGAACACCATGACCTGCTTCTCGAACCCGAAGTCCACGTTCCATCCGCCCCAGCCCTCGGTCGTCAGCGGCCACCACCACGACTCCAGCACGAACTTCCGGTTCATCTGCCAGACGTCGAGTTTTCCACCGCCGAATTCCTGGCGCATCTTGTCGTTGAAACGCTTCATGTCGTTGAGGCCCCACTCGTAGCCGCACTTGTACATCACGAGATTCGCCGCGTCCCCGACCTCTTCGTGCAGCCCCGTGTGCAGGCTCGCGATGAAATCCTCCGACGCGTACACCCCGCGCTGCCCGTCGCGCAGCCGGATCGTGCGCGTCCGCGGATCGCGCGTCGTGAAATCTTCCGGTACGAAATAGTTGTGGTAATTCTTGATGCCGCCGTCGGCTACGTTGATCGCCATCGGTTGTCACTCTCCAATTAGGGTATGGTCAAGGCGTTGGGGGCTGAAAAAGTCACAGGGGATGGAACGGAAACATCCTCCGCCATATCCGGTTTCCTAATTCTGGGTCATCTTCGACACGTCGTAGTCTTCGCCTTCGAGTTCCAGAATCCGGGATTTGGTAATGATCTTGTTCTTGTCGATCAGGACGCGGCCATCGCGAGGATGCATGATGGTCGTCTCGGCCCGTTTTCCGACGAGCGACCGCAAATCATTGACGTCCTGGAGGTACATGCCTTCGGGCAACTCAACCACGACCCCGTCGCCGACGATCCGCGCCTGACACGAGAGGCGCGAGTTGGCGCGTGCGCCGGTGATGGTGCCGAGCGTGCGGTTTTCGCGATCGGTTCGCGGGGTGAGCGCCGTATCACCGGACTTGACGAAGACATGGCAGGTGGCGCACAGGCCCATCCCGCCACAGGCCATGGCGACTTCACACTGACTGGCGAGCAGGGTATCAAGCACCTTGGTGTCGGTCTTGACCGAAATGACTTTGTTGAGCGGTTGCAACGTAATGCTTTTCATTGTTCCTCGCGATTGATGGCTGACCAGTGAGGACGGGGAGACGGTTCAGACCTGAAACTCATCCTTCATTCCTCACCTTCATTCTTTCGGTTAGCTCCAGCGCTCGAGCAGGAAGTTTGTCTTGGGAATTCCCGCCGCCTGTAACTGGGTCTTGTAGAATCCGACGTCGGCGCCTTCGCCCACGGCATAGAACATGGTGTCGGGGGACTCCAGGAACAATCCTTTCAGCACCTGGTCCGTCACCCGGCTGACCGGCCCCGTCCATCCCGGCGGGCGGGTCGGCTGGTCAAGCAGCAGGAGTCGCGTGAACTGATCCCCGGCGTGGTGTTTGCGAAACTCCGCGTCGAACAGCGCCTGGTCGAAGCCGCTGATTTCATGCAGGATGGTGAAGCGGCGCGCCGCGCCCGTATCGGAAAGAAAGCGCAGAAAACTGCGCGCGGCGGTAATCGCGTAATCGCGCCCGACAAAACAGACCGGGGTGGCGGCGGCCCGATGCAGCTTGAACTGACCCATCGGACGCCCGATGGCAACTGAATCCCCGGCCTTCATCGAATCGTAGAACTTCGTTCCGAAATTGCCGGTCCGCTTGACGGTGACCTCGAAATGGATCTTCTCGGTCGGCGAGGAACTGAGGGTGAGCGGCGCCTGAAGCGCGTCGCTCATGGTGACGATCACGAATTGTCCCGGATCGAAATCGAAGGCATTCACGCCGAAATCGAAGGCATAGCTGCGCACGTC
>JAAFHI010000946.1 GCA_013298335.1 Actinomycetota bacterium | reverse complement strand
CGGACGCTCACCGAACGGAGTTGGAAGGCAACTGAAATTGCGGCTGTGCCGCCTGATGTGCGGAATGGCTCTGCCTTTCCGCACCGGTCATCACAAAGATTGAGGGCTTCAGCCCGATACATCCGCTCGGGGCAGAGCCCCTCGCGGGATTTATGTGGAGTGTGCGACGGAAAGGCAGAGCCATTCCGTACATCAGGCGGCACAGCCGCAAAGCACTTCCACCTTTTGACGTGTCTCAAACTTCCAGGAACTGATTGAGCAAAAAACTCGGCAAGCCGGAGGTCTTTGCGGCGATGCGGGCCTTTCTTGCCGAACTTGAACAAAAACCGCTCGACTGAAACAAAATTGCGGACACCCGGTCAGCGGGGTAGCTTGGAAACAGGTTTGCCGACGGCGGCAAGCCTTTATTTTTCCTCAAACGAACCATTGCCAATGCCGTCAATCGAACCGCTCAGTCGGGTGTCGCTCTGGATCGGCTTCCCGGTGCTCACCATTGTTGTCTGGTGGGTGGCCACGGTCGCGATCATCTTCGCGTGCGGACGCCGCGCGTGGCGCAAACCCGTGTTCATCACTTCGTCGGTGGTGTCGGCGCTGACCTGCGCGGCAATGCCGACGCTCAGTCACGACACGTCGCTGCGCGGCGCGATGCTGGCGTTTCTGGCCGGAATCGTCGCATGGGGCTGGTTCGAGGTGAGTTACTACACGGGTTACGTCGTGGGGTACGACGTGCCGCCCTGTCCGCCGAACTGCGGCGGGTGGGCGCACTTCCGTCACGGCGTCAAAGCCAACCTCTTCCACGAACTCTCGATCATCGCCGGGTTCGCGATCATCTGGGCACTCAACACCGGCGGAAACCGGGTCGCGCTGTGGACCTTCGCGATTCACTGGTGGATGCACCAGTCGGCGAAGATCAACGTTTTTCTCGGCGTCCGGAATCTCAACGAGGAATATCTGCCGGAGCATCTCCGGCGGATGGCGCAGTTCTTCTCGAAGCGGTCGATCAACTGGTTCTTCCCGTTTTCGGTGACGATTTCGACCGCGCTCGCGCACTGGCTCTACTTTCGCGCCGCGCAGGCGACCGATCCGTTCGTCGCGGTTTCGAGCTGTATCTACTGCATTCTGCTCGGGTTGGCGATTCTCGAACACTGGTGGCTGATTCTTCCCCAGCCGGTCGGACTCTGGGCGTGGGGCCTGATGTCGCGCAAGAAAAACGCGGTCAAGCCGACGGTGGACGTGGTCTGCGGCTTTCTCGGTTCGGGAAAAACGACGCTCATCAAGAATCTCGCGCCGCAACTCGGCGAAAAAACCGTCGTCCTCGTCAACGAAATGGGCGACATCGGTCTCGACGGCGACCGTTTGAAGGACGAAGCGCGCGGAACGGCGGGCGTGGTCGAACTGGCCGAGGGGTGCATGTGCTGTACGCTGTCGCGCAACGTCGCGGCGACCATTGCCCAGGTCATCAACGAGTTTGAACCGCACCGCATCGTCATCGAGCCGTCCGGCGCGGCGGCCATCGGCGAACTGCTCGGCACGCTGCACCAGCCCGGCTGCCGCGACCTGCTCGGGGTCATCCGGGTCATGACCGTGGTGGACGGCGTCCGGTGGGGCGACAGCTACGCCGACCGGGCCCTGCGCGACCTTCAGGACGCCCAGGTCGAAGCCGCCGCCACCGTCATCATCAATAAATGCGATCTGTTGAGCCGGAATCAGCTCGACGGGCTGAAAACGCGCGTCCGGCGGCTCAACCCCGAAGCGAAACTCATCTGCGCCAGCTTCGGACGGGTCAACGCCGCCGACCTCAACGAAACGACCGAGGACTCGACGCTCGGCGACACCTACGCCAGCCCGATTGGATTCGAAACGATGAGCGAAACCTTCGCCGAACCGCTCGACGCGGGCGCGCTCCGGAATCTTTTCGGCGCGCTCGAACGCGGTGAATTCGGGGAAGTGGTTCGTGCCAAAGGGGTTTTTGAAACCGAGGGCGGCTGGCTGCGGGTGGAATTCGCCGACCGTTCGACCCGGCTCGAACCGACCGGCCCGGCCTCGGCGAGTACCGTCACCGTCATCGGACGCGACCTGCGCTCCAGCCTCCGCGACGCCTTCGGGGCCTGTGTGATGGAGCAGCTAGTAGCTAGTAGTTAGTAGTTAGAAATGCAAAAACTAACTACTAACTACTAACTGCTAACTACTAACTGCTAACTGCTAACGGCTTTGTTGCACAAAAGGGACGGAGGCGACGGCTTTGGTAGAATTGAGGTGTGAAACAAAAAACGACCAAAGCCAAATATCGCCTCCGCAACTGGAAAGAGTATAACGCGTCGCTCAAGCAGCG
>JAAFHI010000192.1 GCA_013298335.1 Actinomycetota bacterium | reverse complement strand
TTCGGTCCGGATGAACCCCGGCGCGACCAGCACGACGTCGATGCCGTGGTGCCTGAATTCCCGGCGCAGTGCTTCGTTGAAACCGCGGACGGCGAATTTCGACGCGGTGTACATCCCGACCGTCGCGACTTCGCCAGCGACCGAGCCGATGTTGATGACCACGCCGCCCGGCGCCATGTGCGGCAGTGCGTACTTCGCGCAGAGCGCGCAGCCGAGCACGTTGACCTTTAAAACCTGTTCAAGCAGTTCGTCGCGCGTGTCGCTCAGATTCAACCCGCCGCCCATTCCGGCGTTGTTGATCAGCGCATCGACCCGACCGAATTTCGCGACCGTTTCATCCATCAGCCGCCGGACGTCACCAGCATTCCCGACATCGCCCGCCACCGCGAGCGCCGTGCCCCCGGACCGGTTGATTTCGGCAGCGAGCGCCTGAAGTTCGGCTTCACGCCGCGCCGAAAGCACGACCTTCGCGCCCTTGCCCGCGAGGTATTTCGCGGTTTCAGCGCCGATACCGCTCGATGCACCGGTAATGACGATGATGCTGTTTTCGATTCGCATGTTTTTTTCTTTCATCACGAAGTCACAAAGGCACAGAGGCACGAAGGAAATTCGGGAAAAATTCTTTGTGTCTTCGTGACTTTGTGCCTTCGTGTTCCAAAAACTATTTCACCGAAACCGGCGCGCCATTCGACAAGCGTTCGAGGTTATCGACGATGACCTTCTCACCGGGTTTGACGCCTTCCACGATTTCGACCGCGTCGCCGTCGCGCTTGCCGATCCGGACGACCCGTTCAACCGCCTTGCCGTTCTCGGCGACGAAAACCTTGTCGAGTCCTGCCGCGCTGATCACCGCGCTCGACGGCACGAACGCCGCCGGCACGTCATCGGCGATGTCCACCCTGACCTTGCAGAACATTCCGGGCTTGAGCAGTCCCTGCGGATTCGGCGCGGTGGCCTCGACCATCATCAACCGCGCCTGCTGGTTGAGCACCGGGCTGATGCGCGAAACGACCGCGGGGAAATCGCGTCCGGGATAGGCGTCGGTGGTGAACGTCACCTGCTTGCCCTGCTTCACGTAGGCCACGCCGCCCTCGGCCACGTTCGCCTGCACGCGCAACGGGTTGACCTGCACGATGGTCACAATGTCGCGGTTGCCGCCCTGTTCATTGATGAGTTCGCCGAGCGACTTGTGCTTCACGCTGACGATTCCGGAAATAGGCGCGCGGACAAAGGAATCATCGAGTTTCTTCTTTGCGTAGCGCACTTCGGAACGCCGCTGCTCGACAAACGCGACCTGATTGAACGCGGCATCGCGCGCCGCCTGATAGCGCGCATCGGCGCTACGGAAATTGGCTTCCGCCGTGTCCCATCGCTGCTGCGCGAGGTCGCCCGATTCGACGAGTTTTTTTGTGCGCTCCATCTGGCTTCGCGCGTCGTCGAGCACGGCTTTCGCCTGCCGGACGCCCGCGACCTGGTTAATCTCGATTTTTTCACCGGCACCGGCGATGCCGAGTTGGGCACGCGCCTGCTGAAGCGCGGCTTCGGCCTGCTGGAGTTTCAACTCGTATTCACGGGGCGAAATTCGGGCGATGACCTGCCCGGCGCGAACCGGCGTGCCGATATCGACCGAAATCTGCGAAATTTCCCCGCCGACCTGACCGCCGACGGTGACTTCATCCTGCGCGACGAGCGTTCCGACCGTTTCGACGGATTTCCGGATGCGGCGTTCGACCACCACGGAGGTTGAGACGTCGAGCGCCTTCGGCTGGGCGACATCGTTCCCGGCGGCCTTCACGGTTTCAGGGTTTTTCTTTCTCGAACACCCGGCCAGCCCCGTCCCGAGACAGGCGGCGAGCGTCAGCGCGACAAACGTGCGGTTCATGATTTCTTCTCCACAATGGCGGAAGGTGAATTCGGATCGGCGGTCGCCTGAATTCCCGCCAGAAACATTCCAACGTAGGTCCGGGCCAGTTCCTCGGGCGAAGCCGTCGCAGTGAAATCGCGGAACAGTTCTTCGGTCAGCAACTGGAGGAACGGCATCGAAAACAGGCAACGGGCGGCCAGCAGCGGGTTGACCCGCCGGAACGCGCCCTCGCGGATACGCGATTCGATGTACTCACTGAGGAATCCGTAAATTTCCTGAACGCGCGTCTCGAAAAACAATTCCGAGAGTTCGTGCCCTTCGAGCGCGCTGAAGAACAGCAGCCGGATGAAGGAAAAGTCCTGGCGGTCCTTTTCGATCATGTGGCGGATGATCGTCTCGAAAAAAAGACGGTCGTCGCGGGTCTTGGCGAGTTCGCGCATCGACGCCCAGAACTCGTCCGCGCCGACGTCTTTCGCCTTGACATCAATAATGGCGGAGTAGAGTTCCTGCTTGGTCGCGAAGTGCCGGAAAATCATGGCCTCGCTGATGCCGGCTTCGGCGGCGATCTGCTTGGTGGTGACCCCGTTGAAGCCTTTTTCCGAAAAACGGCGCATGGCGATGCGGACGATCTGTTGCCGACGATCCTCGCCGGTCATTCGAATCGGCGCCCCGCGCGGCGGCGACGCGATCTCCTGGGCAGTGGAATTTGGGGTGGCGGTGGACATTCCTGAACGCTCCGTTGGCAGGGCTGATTTTTATAAGTAAGTATTCACTCACAAGCCGGTACGGGATTTTCCCCAAAAAGTTCTCATTTTTGCCCGATTTCCCGGAATGCAAGTAAGTAATAACTTACCGACAAGAAGAAAAAATGCAACCCGCGCCCGCCGGAACCGTGTCAAATGCCTCAAGGGCTGCCATCCGCGGCCGGATATGCCATAAAACGAAACCGAATTTTCCGGGAAAGAGGCTCGTGAACCATGACGAAACCGTCGGCGCTTCGTGTGTTCGTCCTGTGCATCGCGCTCGGCGCATGTCTCATCGCGGGCGGCATCGCCAAAACCGCTCCGCCCAAAACGGAGGCGCGGTTCGACGCCAAAACCGCCCGGCAGGTCCTGCTCGATCTCATCAACGAGCAGCGGGCCAGGGCGGGCGTCCCGCCGGTTACGCTCGACGACACGGCGAGTCGGGTCGGCGACGGACACGCCGCGGAACTCGCCGAAAACAACTTTCTCAGTCACTGGAATCAGGCGGGATGGCTGCCCTACATGCGCTATGGATTCGCGGGCGGCACGGACTACAACGCCGAAAACGTTTCACTGTTGAGCGGGATTCACCCGGCGGAACGAGGCGAACGCCTCATTGATTACCTGCGCGAAATGCACAATTCGATGCACGACGAACGTCCGCCCCGCGACGGTCACCGCAAGACCATTCTCAATCCGACGCATACTCACGTCGGATTCGGCATCGCCGCTGATGGCGAGCAGGTGGCCCTGTCGGAGGAATTTCTCAGCCGCTACGTCACCTTCGAGACCTTGCCCAAAACATTCAAACCGGGAGAGAAATTCATGCTGTCGGGATGGGTGCTGGAGCCGTCCACCTGCAAGGTCTTCGGCGTCATGGTGTATTACGAACCATTTCCCGCCCCGCTCACCATCGCTCAGTTGAAAAAGCGGTACGCCTACGGCTTCCCCAATGAAGAGAAGCAGTTGAAACCCCATCTGGACGACGGATCAACCTATAGCGACGGCACAAAGGGAGAAATCAAACTTGGCGGCAATGGCCGGTTTCTCACCCAGATCGAACTCTGGAAACCCGACCCCGGCGTCTATACCGTGGTGGTGTATCTCACCAAATCACGCATCAAAAACCCCTTCCCGGCAACGAATGTGTGTCTTCGGGTCGAGTGATCCGCAGATTTTTTGAACACAAAGACACGGAGACACAAAGACACGAAGCCAAACTGATTCAACTCTTTGTGCCTTTGCGTCTTTGTGTCTTTGCGTTGGAAAAACCCCAAAAAGATTTCAATCCGCCCGGAACAACTCACTCCACGGCGAGCAACAGACTCTTCAGGTAATTCCCTTCCGGATGGAAGATGCTCACCGGATGGTCGAGCGCGTGGTGGTGACGCTGAATCACACGGACCGTCCGGTTCGCCTCGCAGGCGGCCTGAAAGATGATCTGCTGGAAGAGTTTTTCATCCACGAAGTGCGAGCAGGAACAGGTCAGCACCAATCCGCCAGGTGCGACTTTCAGTAACGCCTGCCGGTTGACGTCCTTGTAACCGCGTCCGGCGCGAATGACGTCGTCCTTCTTTTTCGCGAAGGCGGGCGGATCGAGCACGATGAAATCGTAGTCCGGCTTGATGGTACGTAGATGCTCGAACACGTCCGCCGTGACGAACTCGCCCGTTTCCGGCGCAAAATCGTTCAATTCGAAATTCCGCTGCCCCAGCGTACTGGCCGCGCCCGAAATATCGACCGAGTCCGCGCGCGCCGCCCCGCCGCGCACCGCGTAGGCCGAAAACCCGCCGGTATACGAGAAACAGTTCAGCACCCGCCGCCCCGCCGCGAACCGCTCCACCAGCGACCGCATTTCCCGCTGATCCAGAAAGAAGCCGGTTTTCTGCCCGTGGCGAAAATCGACGGCGAAGTTCAGGCCATTTTCGAGAACGACGACATCCTTCGGCGCGTCGCCGTACAGCGTCCCGGCCTGATCCTTCAATCCTTCCTCGCGCCGGCTGCCCATATCCGACCGTTCGTACACCGCAGTCGGTTTCAGTTCCGCGACGAGGGTTTCGACGATTTCCGATTTCAGTTTTTCGATGCCGAGCGTCGAAATCTGAACGACGAGCACGTCGGCGTACCCGTCCACGACGAGTCCCGGCAGCCCGTCGCCTTCGCTGTTCACGTACCGGACGGCATTCGTCCGACTTGAATCGAACAGACTCCGCCGCAAGCGAATCGCGGCCCGGATTTTGCGCCGGAGCGCGTCGAGCGGCGCTTCGTCGCCGAAGGCGAGCATTCGCCCGACGATGGAACATTTCCGGTTAAAGTAGGCCGTTCCGAGCAGTTGCCCGTTCGAAGCCCGGACCGGCAGCAGCGCGCCGTTCTCGAATTCGGGGCCGGATTTCACCGCGCCCGAAAAAATCCACTGGTGGCGATTCAGAAGCGCCTTTTCCTTTCCGGGGTGCAAAACAACGGAGGAAGACATGTCATTCACGATTTTCGATTCAGGATTTTGTTTGAAGACAATCCGGCATACTACCCGGAAGCCCGCGCCGGAAAAAGCAGCCCGTGAGAAAAGACTTCGAGGGCAGCCCGGTTCTGGGTTTTCTTCGGAGATACCGTTTGGGAGCAACGCGCCGGAAGGCGCATGATTCGGATGAACGATTCAGTTCGAAAGGAACGGTGTTGAAATGAACAACTTTCACGAACGGCAGCCCTGGCAGGAACAGAATTACGGCATCCCGAACGCGCGGCCCCAGGTCGCCGCGGCAGCCCCGCTCGCCGAGCGGATGTCTTTTGTCCGCAAGGTTTACGGACTCTTCTTCGTCGGAATTCTGGCGTCGATCGGCGGTGTCGCCCTGAGCCTGATGACCGGGGCCTATCTCTTCGTCATCCAGCACATCTGGATTTCCTTCGCCGTCCTGATCGCCTCGGTCTTCGCCGTGCAGGCGGTCCGGCTGGTGAAAGGCGTCAACGTACTGGCCCTGCTCGCCTTCACGGTTCTGGAGGGTGTCTTCATCTCGCCCTTCATTCTTTATGTCCTCGGAAGAAATCCGACGTCGATTCTGACGGCGGGAGGACTGACGACGGCGGCCTTTGCCGGTCTCACCGGGTATGTGTTCATCACCCGCAAGGACTTCAGCTTCCTGCGGAGTTTCCTGTTCACGGGGCTGATCGTGCTGGTCGTGGCCTCGGTTCTGGGAATCTTCCTCGGCTCGTCAGTCTTCTCGCTGGCGATTTCGTCGGTGGTGATCCTGCTTTTCCTCGGTTACGTGCTCTATGACACGTCAAACATTCTGCATCGCCTGCCGACGAACGAATACGTCGCCGGAGCGCTCAGTCTGTTTCTCGACTTCTTCAACATCTTCATCAATCTGTTGAGCATCCTGAACCGCAACTGACGCGGAACGGATGGCCGAAATCGAAAGGGGAAGCCACTCGGCTTCCCCTTTTTATTCGTCGAGCACCGCCCGCGCCGCCTCCAACACCGCGTCGAGCATCCGCCCACCACACCGGGAGACACGTTGTCGAACTCCAGGTTCGTTTTTGGGGATACGCACCCTCATTGAACTTTATGCCGAAGCCTGAGGAGTAAATAGAAGCCAAGCCCGGTTGCGACACCTGGCACAATGCCGAGCAGGACGGCGATCCAGCCGTGCTTTATGTTCGTTGTTCTGGCTTCGTAAAAAACCCATGTGGCAAGAATGCACCAGCAACCGATCGTGTCCATCGCGTACCCCGATGCGTACGGATTAACGAATCCGGCACCAAACGCACCAATGATGTCCGGCTGCCTGATCAATGGTGGCACGACGACGCCAAGAAAAAACAATGTGAACGCCACGGCAATGACGGCGACAATGACCTTGAAGCTTTGTAAAGCCATCTCGATTCCTACTTGAAGATGTCTCACTTGAATAGGGGAGCGAAAACTGCCCCTGGGCCGGTCCGCTTTAAGGGGCCGTCCGACTTTAGAGCGCGGCCCGCGCGGCCTCGAACACCGCGTCGAGCATTGGCTCAGTCAGCTTTTTGGTGGACGTGTTCTGCTGGCTCGGGTGGTACGACCCGATGAGCGTC
>JAAFHI010000891.1 GCA_013298335.1 Actinomycetota bacterium | reverse complement strand
CAACCACCACCGTGTCGCCCGAAACCGCCACCGAAAAGCCGAACTGGTCTCCTCCGTCGGTGTTGGACGCCTTGAGATAGGCCTGCTGCACCGTCGGATCAACCGTCACGGGGAACCTCGCGCCCGCCGTCTCGACCGTCACGCCGATCCGGTTTTCGTTTACCCCTTCAAACCGGACCGGGAGCGTCTTGCCCGTCGCGTCCCACGCCTTCAATCCGCCGTAGGTCAGCGCCGTCGCGCCATTCGTCAGGTTGACGGTCGTCGCGTTCGCCGCTTTTGCGCGAAACCCGCCGGTCACGCCGACTTCAATCCGGGCCAAGGTCGTGCCGGACGGCGCGCTCGCGAGCGTCCAGCCCTGTTCAAACCCTTTTTCATCGTTGACGAACCACTCCGTCAGCCGGTCGTCCCAGACGTACTCGACCCGGTTGTCCGCCGTCGTCACCCGGCGGGCCTTCGAGCCGACCGCCGAGATGGTTTCGGAAAAACCGTACCGTTCAAGTTTCAAACCGAGGCGGGTTCCGGCGTCGGTCCTGATCCGCGCCTCGCGCCCGTCGAATTCCGCCGTCAGTTGCTGTCCCGGATTGCGCGCCATCCACGCGCCCGAAGTTGTTTGAAAAATCTTCCGGTTTCCGGCTTCGTACGCCTGCCGGATGCTTTTCCACTCATTCGGGTTCAATCCCCGGGGGACTTCATCCGGCGTGGTCAGCCGCTGGGTTCGCCCCGAATCGGGTGACATCGTGCCCGGACCACCGACCGTCGGCGTCTCTCCACCCGCCGCATGCCCGGTCGGCACGGCAAAGCAAAGCGCCACGATCAGAAAAAACAGGGTCGCGCCCGGCGCGGTACGTTTCGGCGATATGATTTGGTTGAACATAGGTCTCTTTCTCCCTGAGGGGGCTGGATTGAAAAGACGCGGCGGTCTCCTCAACTCTTGAAGTAACTGTTCAGCCCGGTCGTCACCCTGCCCTCAAGGACAGGGCTATTTGCATCCAAGGCCCGTGAACGGGGATCCGGAATGAAGAAAATCGGTTTGAGCCTCGTTTACGAGGCTTGTTTTTGAACAGCCCTGTCCTTGAGGGCAGGGTGAACGGCGGCGGCTGAACAGTTACCTTTTGAAAACAAAGGAAATAACTCGCTGATGCAATATTCCGGCGAAGGGGATGAAGCCGGGACGAACCGTCGTTTCCGACACTTCGTCCCGGTCATGAACCGTGACTTACGTACCTTCCCCCATCGTCGTGTGCCAGTTGAAACTGATCAGTCCGTCGGTCTTGCACTTCACCATGTGCGACTCTTCCGAGGTGCTGGCGAGCGAAAGCGTCGCGGTTTCGCCACTCTCGTTGATAAAATCCAGATACAGGCGCATTCCGGCCCCGGACGGTCCGCAACCGATGGCGATAATCTGAAAAGGATACGTTTCGGACATGAACCCGTCGTAGGGCTCGACGGTAATGTTTTTGACGTACGCGCCGTTCTGACCGGTGATGATCGTCGAGAGATCGGTCTGGCCGTTCAGTTCAAGCAGATCGGGACCGGTAAACATCGGTCCGCCGTTGGCCGTTTGCGATCCCTCGCCGGTGGTCGTGAACACCGGATTGCTGCTGACGTTCGACATGGTGATTTTCTCCTTGGAAAAATACCCCTGGGGTTTCCAGGGTGGTTTGGTGGCGGTCCAGGGTCCGGTCCGCCGTGGCGTGACATCGACTTTCAGGAAAAGACATTCGGGGCAGGCTTGTTTCCTCGGGCGGCACGAATAGAATCGCCCCGATTCCCAGGGAAACCGTTCTGACGCTCTCCCGGCAATCGCCCGCGTCGGCCCTCCCCGATGGCCGCATCCTGGCGATTCGCCGGAGAACAGTCCTCAGAACCTTCCAAAGATTTTCCAGGGATTTTCCAAGGACGCCCCAAATGCAGCGAATTGAACAGGATACGGGAATATTCCGATTTGGCGATTTTTCCCTGGACGTCACCGAACGACGCCTCCTGCGGGTGAATGAACCGATCCCGCTGATGCCCAAGGTGTTCGATTTGCTGGTGGTGCTGGTGGAAAACGACGGTCGGCTGATGACCAAGGCCGAGCTGCTGGAGGCCGTCTGGCCGGATGTCGCGGTCGAGGAAGCGAATCTCACCAACAACATCGCGGTGCTGCGCAAGACGCTCGGGAAGAACGCCGAGGGGAAGTCCTACATCGAGACCGTGACCCGCCACGGGTATCGCTTTTCGGGCGCCCGCCGGACCTCCCGACTTCCGACGGCTTCCGGATCGGTCACCATCGAACGCCACTCCATCACGCGCATCGTGACCGAGGAAATCGAGCCGTCGGAGGAATCCGGTCCGGCGCTCCCGATTCCCGTCACCCCGCTCCTCCTCCCCGCTTCCACGGAAACCGGGCGAACGTCGCGCCGCCGCTGGGCGAGCCTCGGACTGGTCGCCGCCCTGGTCGCCCTCGCGGGTTTCGGCGGCTGGCTCGCGGCCCGCAAATCCGACGCTC
>JAAFHI010000729.1 GCA_013298335.1 Actinomycetota bacterium | reverse complement strand
CCGCGCCACGGAAAAGCGCGGGTCTGAACGGAGCTTCACGATGCAGGTTCCATCGCCCACATCACCCTCCGCTCCGACCCGCGCCCTTGCGGGTTTCGGTACGTTCCTGCTCGGATTCCTGCTCCCCGTCGCGGCGGTCCTGCTCGTCAAGCCGCTGTTTCTGGTGACGGCTTCGCTCGGTGTCGCCACCCTGATCTCGACGGTCCTGATCCCGAAATTCGCCATCGCAATGTACGCCATCGGGCTGGTGCTGCTGGTGTTCGGCGTCATCGTCGCCATCGCCGGCCTCACCGCCACCCGATTGCGCCCGCTGCCCTCCTTCCTCCTCGGACTGGCGTTTTCCCTCTGGACGTTCGGCCTTTATTTCGGACTGTGGTACGTCATCGCGTACAAGGGGGCGGGACTGAAGTAGGCCGATTCCGCGACCGCCCGAGAATCACCTGACCGCCGCCGATTCACGAAACTTTGAAGATTCATTCATCGTACGCGCGCGATCCTATTCGTATTAGGGGCCTTTTCCGCTGAACGGATCGCCCGGCCCGCCATGCGGACAGGATGTCCGCGTTCCAGCCTGTTTCAACGCAAAAAAACATCCGGACAGGATGTCCGCGCTCCAGCCGCGCTCCAACGTTGGACCGACTTGTCAGAAAGACGGGGGCAACGGTAGTATGCGCCCTTGTTTGTACGTTTTCTTACCCCCGTCATTGCGACATCCTCCGTCCGCGCCTGTCCCCGTAGATATGGAACTTGTCACCATCACCATCGACGGCACGCAATATCAGGCCCCCAAAGGCAAATTGCTGCTGGAATTCTGCCTCGAAAACAAAATCGACATCCCGAATTTCTGCTACTACCCGGATCTGACATCCCAGGCCGCGTGCCGGATGTGTCTCGTCCGCGTCGAGAAAATCCCGAAGCTGGCGACCGCCTGCACGGTGACGATTACCGACGGAATGGTGGTGGCGGCGAGTTCCGAGGAAGTCGTCGAGGCGCGCAAGGGTATGCTCGACTTCATCCTCGGCAACCACCCGCTCGACTGCCCGGTGTGCGACAAGGGCGGCCAGTGCGAGTTGCAGGACATGGCCTTCGAGCACGGCGCGCTTTACGCCGACTACGATGTCAAGAAAAACAACAAGGACGAACGCCGTCTTTCGCCCTTCATCGCCTACGACGAACAGCGCTGCGTGAAGTGCTACCGCTGCGTCCGGGTGTGCGAAGACTGGATGGACGTCCACGCGCTGACCAAGATCTTCCGCGGGACAAAAGAGGTTATCGGCTTCTACGGCAACGATTTAAGCTGCGAACAGTGCGGCAACTGCGTCGAGGTCTGCCCGGTCGGCGCGCTGCTCTCGGTGGATTCGCGCTTCAAGTCGCGCCCGTGGGACATGAAGGAACAGCAGACGACCTGCACCTTCTGCGCCGACGGCTGCCAACTGGACCTCGGCGTACGCGGCGAGGAATACGTCCGGGCCGCCTCGAAGGACCTGAAGGGCATCAACGGCGAATTTCTGTGCGTGAAGGGCCGCTACGGCAGCGGATTCATCTCCAGCCCGGAACGTCTGAAGTCTCCGATGATCAAGAAGAACGGCCAACTCGTCCCGGCCACCTGGGATGAGGCCTTCAAATTCGCCGCCGAACGGATGAAGGCCGTCACCGCCGCCCACGGGGGCGCGAGCGTCGCGGTCGTCGGTTCGCCGCGCATCACCAACGAGGCCAATTTCGCCCTCGCCCGCCTCGGCCACGCGCTCGGCACGCCGCATCTGGCTCATTTCCGCAATCAGGAACTCGGCGATTTCCACGCGCATCTCTCGGCCCCGATTGCGACCCACGAAGACATCAAGCAGGCGACGACGCTGCTGCTGCTCGGCGGCGATCCGACCGAGAACAGCCCGCTCGCCGGATTCGCCATCCGCGCCGCCAAGCGCAAGCACAACGCGAAGATGCTGGTGGTCAACCGGCGTCCGACGAAAATTGCCCGCCGCCAGGCCGACACCTTCCTGCACGTCCGTCCGGAAGGCGAAAACGCGGTCGTCCGGGCGCTGCTCGACGAAACGAGCATCGCGGAAATGGCGAAAGTCGCCGGGGTCGCGGAAACCGACCTGCGCGCGGTGCGCGACGCGGTGTTCGCCGCCGACAATCTCGTCATCGTGATCGGACCGGAAATCGAAGGCGCGGCGCTCAAGGCCGTGGCGCGGCTGGCGGAAGTGGTCAGTAGCCAGCAGCCAGTGGCCAGCAGTCAGCAGTCAGTGGTCAGTGGTCAGCCGGACGAGCCGAAAGCCGAAAAGAAGATTTCCTATCTGGCGCTTGGGCAATACAACAATTCGGTCGGGGCGTTCGACATGGGGCTGGCGGTCAACGCCGGCGACCTCCGCGGACACTTCGGCCATGCCGTCAAGGCCGCCTGGTTCGTCGGGGCCGATCCGGTCTCGAACGACGGCGAAGACTGGAAATCAGCCATCCGCGCGCTCGATTTCGTCGTCGTCAACGAACTCTTCCTCACCGAAACCGCGAAACTCGCCGACGTGGTCTTCCCCGTCACGAGCTACGCCGAGCAGGACGGCACCTTCACCAACCACGCCGGACAGGTTCAGCGCGTCGCGCGCGTCCTCGAAGGCAAGGGCCAGCTTCGGCCCGACTGGCTGGTGATTCAGGCCCTCGCCCGCGAAATGAAACTCGACGTGAAATCGAAGGGTTCGGCGGGCGCGATCCTCAAGGACATCGCCGAGGTCCATCCGGCTTACGCGGGCGTCAGCCTCGCCGCCATCAAGCAGGCGGGCGGCGCGTTCCGCGTCAACCGCAAGCCGGTCGAAGGCATCGCCATCGCTCCCCTGCTCACCGCGCTGCGCGAACAGGTCGCCAGCATCGACGCGACGGCAAAGCACGACCACCGCATCGTCGAAATGGGCGAGGGACTCTTCCATCGCGGCACCCTGCTCGATCAGGTGCCGGTTTTCGAGGACGCCCAGCCGTTCTGGGAAGCCCACCGCGGCGAATGGGAAGGCATGAATCTG
>JAAFHI010000033.1 GCA_013298335.1 Actinomycetota bacterium | reverse complement strand
CGCCGGTCACCGCGACGCCGTGACGCGCGCCATGGCGCTCTTCAAGACGCGCAAGGCGCGGGCCATCGAACTGCCCGTGAGCGCGCCCTTCCACTGCTCGCTGATGCGTCCCGCCGAGGAAAAACTCGCCGTCGATCTCGCCGCGCTCACTTTTCATGACGCGCGCGTCCCGATGGTTGCCAATGTTTCCGCCGAAGTCGTGACGGATGCCGAGCAGGCCCGCCAAAACCTGATTGCGCAGGTCTGCGCGCCGGTGCGCTGGGTTGAATCGGTTCGGACGCTGGTGAATCAGGGCGTGACCACCTTCGTGGAAGTCGGTCCCAAGACCGTCCTGAGCGGACTGGTCCGGCAGATTGCGCCCGAGGCCGTGACGCTGGCGGTCGAGTCGCCGGAAACGCTCGAGGCCGCGGAGGCCGCGCTTGCCTCGGCATAGTTTGTAACGAGACGACATACTTGCGCGCGTTGCATCCGAAACGGTATGGTGCGCTTTTATTTTTGCGGGCGGGTACGTGTGCCCGCCGCATTCATTCTTTACCCAGAGAGGAACAGTTTTTCCCATGGCTGACTTGTCAATTGAAGAGAAAGTGAAACAGATCATCGTCGAGGAACTCGGCGTGGACGAAGCCGAAGTGACGGTGAACGCGCGTTTCATCGACGACCTCGGCGCGGATTCGCTCGATACGGTGGAACTCGTGATGCGTTTCGAAGAGGACTTCGGAATCGAAATCCCGGATGAAGACGCCGAGAAGATTCTGAGCGTCCGCGAAGCCGTCACCTACATCGAAGCGAAGCTCGGCGACGCGAAGTTCAGTAAGTAATCTTCAAGCGGAGGCTCCCGTGAAGCGTCGCGTCGTCATCACCGGGTTGGGGATCGTGAGTCCGGTCGGCAACACCGCCGAGGAAGCCTGGGCGGCCGTGCTGGCCGGGCGGAGCGGCATCGGTCCCATCACCCATTTCGATTCCGAAAAATTCAGCGCCCGTATCGCCGGCGAGGTCAGGGACTTCGATCCGGCGAAATTCATCGAGAAAAAAGAAATCAAGAAGATGGACGCGTTCATCCACTTCGCGGTCGCCGCCGCGCAGGAAGCGATGGATGACAGCGGGCTGAAGATTACCGAATCCAACGCCGAACGGATCGGCGTGGACATCGGTTCGGCGCTCGGCGGCCTCGCCATCATCGAGCGCGAACAGGAAAAACTTCTCAATGGCGGACCGGGACGTATTTCGCCTTTCTTCATTCCGGCAACCATCATCAATCTGGCGGCGGGGCAGGTTTCGATGCGCTTCGGCGCGAAGGGACCCAACACGGCGCCGGCCACCGCCTGCGCGTCGGGCGCGCACGCCATCGGGGATTCCTTCCGGATGATCCGTCGCGGCGATGTCGATGCCATGCTGTGCGGCGGCGGCGAAGCCGCCATCACGGCGACCGGCATCGGCGGATTCGCGGCCATGCGGGCGCTCTCCACCCGCAATGACGCGCCGACCGAAGCGAGTCGTCCGTTCGACAAGGGACGCGACGGTTTCGTGATGGGCGAGGGCGCGGGCATTCTGCTCCTCGAAAGCCTCGACCAGGCGCTGGCGCGCGGCGCGAAGATTTATGCCGAAATCGTCGGGTACGGGCAATCCGCCGATGCGTTCCACCTGACCCAGCCCGATGAAGTCGGCGACGGCGCGCGGCGCGCGATGCGCAATGCGCTCGCGGACGCGGGCATAACGCCCGACGACATCGGATACCTCAACGCGCATGGCACATCGACGCCCGCCGGCGACCGCGCCGAAACGGCGGCGATCCATGCCCTGTTCGGCGATCACCCCGCCCGACTGGCCGTGAGTTCGACGAAATCCATGACCGGACACCTGCTCGGCGCAGCGGGTGCGGTCGAAGCCTGTTTCACCGCCCTCACCCTGCGGGATCAGCGCATCGCGCCGACCATCAATCTGACCGACCCCGATCCCGACTGCGATCTCGACTACGTGCCGAACACCGCCCGTCAGGCCGAGATTCGCTATGCCCTGAGCAATTCCTTCGGGTTCGGCGGCACCAACGTCACGCTCGCCTTCAAGCGTTACGACGGCTGACGTTTCTCTCCTTCCCGATTTTCAGAACGCCGTTCCGCCCGCAATTTTCGAGTCGCCGCCAAAAACCGGCACCCGAAAATTGCGGGCGGATACGGAATTTCTTGACGACGTCGGGCTCCAAACGGATGATAAGTCCGGCTCTGGATGGAATTCCGTTGTGTCGCACGGGATTTTTTTGCATTGAGGTGACCCGGGCATGGCGAATGACGTTTGGCAGGTACAGGTTCAGGGCACGATTTACGAAGCCGATTCCGAGACGCTCAAGCAATGGGCGACGCAGGGGAACCTGTTGCCGCAGGACTTCGTGAAGAAGGGAAACCTGAACTGGACGCCCGCGGCGAATGTTCCGATGTTGCGTCCGATCTTCGGAACCGGCGGTCTGACTTCAAGCGCAACCAATCCGGTCCACCAGTCGGGTGCGAGCCTTCCCGCCTATGCGCCGCCCCCTCCCGCGCCCGTGCCGGGCGGTTTTTCGAATTCATCGTCCGGCGCGCCGGTGTACGGCACGGTGCCCGCCTCCACCACGGCCCACCTGATGGTGTGTCGCAACCATCCGCAGGTGACCCCGGATTACGTCTGTCGCGCCTGCGCGGCGCCCCTCTGTAAAAACTGCGTCAAACTGGTCGCCAATCGCGTTCCGGTCTGTTCGGTGTGCGGCGAGTTATGTCAGCCCTACGCCGAAATCGCGCAACAGATGGCCCGTGACGCCTACCAGACGTCGGGGTTCGGAGTCACCGACCTGTTTGACGGCTTTCGCTTTCCCTTCACCGATGTCGTGGCGTTGATTATTTTCTGCATCGTCTATGCCGTGATGAAAGTCGGGGCCGGCTTCGGCGGACTGTTCGGGTGGATCATTCTGACGGTCGTTTCCACCGGCATGCTCTTCGCCACCATGTCGACGGTGATCCGGCGGGTGGCCGATGGCCGCGTGAACGAAGGTTATGCCCCGGATTTCGGCTCGGCCTACGATGACGTCATCCATCCGTTCTTTTTAAGCATCGGCGTGATCCTGATTTCCTTCGGACCGGCGATTGTGGCGGTGCTCTATGCCGGAATCGGAATCATCAGCGCCTTTTTCAGGGGTGCCGGAGAAGATCAGGCGGGCATGCGGGAGGCCATGGCGAAGGCCGTGGTGGCGCTGGTTTTTGCCGGGGTAGCTGCCGTCTGGGCGGTACTCTATTACCCGATGGCGCTGCTGGTGGCGGGGTTTTCCCAGAGCTTTACCGCCGTTATCAATCCGCTGGTCGGCCTGGACACGATCCGGCGCATGGGCGCGACGTACGGCGGGGTTTTCCTGATGTACCTCGTGATCGGGGTAGCGAATTTCACCATCAGCTACATCGTCGGCGCTCTCGGCGGACGTATCGCCGGCAGCCTGATTGCCCCGGTGTTCGAATTCTATTTCTCGATCGTTCTTTCCTACGTCCTGGGCATTGCCCTGTTCAAGTGCTCCAGCCGGCTCGGACTCGAATAGGAATGCGGAATGCGGAATGCGGAATGCGGAATGCGGAATGCGGAATGCGGAATGCGGAATGCGGAATGCGGTGAATTGTAGTCAGAGGTTCCGCGAGTCAAGCGATTTCTTTATGAAAACCGGTTTTCTCTTTATTCCGCATTCGATATTCCGCATTCCGCATTCACTTCAGTCCTCCACCCGCTCGCGCCCGTAGCCGGTCGGGAGCAGATCGCCGGTGGCGGCGTGGAAGACTTCGTAGAAATCGGCTTTTCCCTCGATTGAAATCGAAACGTGGTCGGGGAAATCGGTGATCTGAAACCAGCAGGCTTTGGCGTCCGGGAGCGGCAGAATCCGGATGCCTTCAGCGGGGGCGAGGGTGAAGTCACCGCCCCAGGGGTCGATGATGACCGTGAGGTCTTCGGGGCGTTCATTTTGAAAAATCAGCATTGCGGCAAATCTCCGGCCTGAATCCAGCCGCCGCCGATGACGGAATCGCCGTCATAGAAAACGGTCGCCTGTCCCGGCGTGATGGCGCGCTGCGGTTCATCGAACACCGCCCGGACATTCCCGTCGGGCAGCGGATGCAGCACCGCGTCGGCTTCCGTGTGGCGATAGCGGATGCGGACCTTGCAGCGGAGCGGCTCGACGAGTTCCGGAATCGAAATCCAGTTCATCCGCGTGGCGATGAGCGACTTGCCGGGCAGGTCGTCGTCGGTGCCGACGATCACGCGGCGGGTCGCGGAATCAATCCCCACGACGTAGAGCGGCGTGCCGTCGCCGGAAAACACCCCGAGGCCACGCCGCTGTCCGATGGTGAAGCGGTGCGTGCCCTCGTGCGTGCCGAGCTTGCGTCCGTCGGTCGTCACCACGTCGCCGGGGCCGGGAAGCGTCCGGCGCAGACCGAGCTGCACGAGCGCGGGCGCGACCGGCGACTGCGGCTCGGCGATCACTTCGCCGCCCGCCTCCGCGACGTAGCGTTCGATGAACTGCGCGTAATTCCCGTCGGGAATGAAGCAGATTTCCTGACTCTCGGCTTTTTCCGCCGTCGCGAGGCCGTGCCGTCGCGCCAGGTCGCGGACCTCCTTCTTCGACATTTCGCCGAGCGGGAACATCGCCACCGCAAGCTGGTCCTGCGTCAGTTCGAAGAGGAAATACGACTGATCCTTGTTCGGATCGAGGCCCTTGTGGAGTTCCCAGCGTCCGGTCGCGTCGTTGTGGCGGACCTGCGCGTAGTGGCCGGTCGCGACCTTGTCGGCCCCGATGTCTTCCGCCAGCTTCACGAGCGTCTTGAACTTCAACCGGCTGTTGCAGGCCACGCACGGACTCGGCGTGTTGCCGTTCAAATAACTGGAAACGAATGGCTTGACGACGTTTTCCTCGAAGTCGTCTTCGAAGTTCAGCACGTAAAAGGGCATTCCGAGGTGGTCGGCGACCGCGCGCGCGTCGTAGAGATCGTCGAGCGAGCAGCAGCGTGAGGCCAGCGGATTGCCGTCCTTGTCGACGTTGATGCGCCGCTGATTCCACAACTGCATCGACAGCCCGACCACGTCGCAACCCTGTTCCCTGAGCAGGGCGGCAACCGCCGAACTGTCCACGCCACCCGACATGGCGACCGCGATCCGTTCCGTCATGGCAAAAATTCACCTTCAAGAGCTTTCCAAACCATCGCCGAGTATAGCGACGCCCGCCGAGATTCGACCACATCTTTTCCCTTATTCCCGTTTCTTCCGGGTGTGGCCGACTTCAATGCCCCGCAGGCGATATTTCACTCGGATTCGACGTTCAACGCGCCGAATACCCCGCGTGATCGGTGGTCGCGCCGGGTGCGCCGCGTTCGAGGGCGGCGCGGAAGTCGTCCGGAAGCGGGCGCTTCGAAAGTGTTTCGGCATCGACCATGACGTAGACGGTTTCCGAGGTCGCGAGCGGGGTGTCCGACCCGGCGCGGCGAAATTCGGCGGCGAGCGTGAACGACGTCGTGCCGCAACGGAGCGTCCGGACGGAAATTTCCACCACATCATCAAACCGCGCGGGCGCTTTCCATTCGATGGTCTGCTTGACCAGTTGGTAGTCGAGTTCGCTCGTCACGACCGGCTCGCCGAAGCCGATGGCCCGCAGGAATTCGAGGACGGCGAGGTCGATGTAGTCGCCGTAGCGTGCGTTGAAGACGACTTTCTGGCTGTCGCACTCGCTGTAGCGGACGCGCAGAAAGTAGCGGAAATGTGGCGAAGCGGTTTCGTTCATAGTGGCGGATTCGGTTGGAAGTTTTTGAAATGCAAGGGTTTACGCCAGTGCGAGGCGGATGCCGGGCGCGAGGTCGAGCCGGTCGGCGTATTCGAAATGCAGAACGCGCCGGGGTGCGTCGGTTTTCGCTTTCGACGAGGCATGAATGACAAGCGGACGCATCGCGAGCACGCCGCCGCGTCCGACGAGGCAGGTGGCGGCGGGACGTTCGCGCCCGAGACGAAAAACGGTTTCGTCGGAAAGTACGCCGTGGACGTGCGATCCGTCCACGATGTGAAGCGGTCCGTTTTCCCCGGTCGCGGCGTCGAGGTGCAGGCGAAGGGCAACCACGCGGTTGAGCGCCCACGCGGGGGCGTGCGCGTAGGCGAGGCCGTCCTTGACCGACCACGGCCCCCATTCCGGATGTTCAAACGCCGTTTCAAGCGGGAGCGCGGTGTCCTGATGCCGGAGAATCGCCCAGTTCGCGGTCGAGGATTTCTCGAAAAGCGTTGCCTTGAAAGGAATTGCGGTTGGGCCGAGCGTTTGCCCGGCGAGCGCGAGCAGGCGCGGATCGTGGGCGAGGGCGGCGATTTCGGGGAAGCGCATCAGGTGACGGAGGCCCGCCCGTCCGTCCCTGCGCGGAATTCGGGAGAGAACGTCGCCCATTGCGTCGCATTCGGCGGCGGAAACGACGTTTTCCGTGATGAAAAAACCGCGTTCATTCAACTCCGGGCCGATTTTCAGGCTTGTATCTCTTTGAAGCATTGCGCCGCCGACAGGAGTAGGGTTGAGAGAGACAGTTTTGCGGGCGGATCACTGAAACCAAGTGGAGGCATATCGCCATGGTTACCGTGCAATCCGACGCGCGCGCGAAAGCCGCAAAAACCGAAACGCGGTCACCGAGCTGGAATCTCGTGACGAGCCGCGCCCTCAATCTTCTTTTATACCTGAATTTCTGCCTTTTGACCGGTAGCGGACTGCTTTTGTGGTTGCGGGAACTGCCGCGCCAGGGGCCAGGCCCGCTCAATATCTCGCGTCACGGCTGGGGCGAGGTTCATTCATGGGCCGCGGTCGTATTCATCGGCCTGATCGTCGCCCATCTCGTGATGCACCGGAAATGGCTCAAGACGGTCGTTTCAAAACAGCATCCGATTCTGCTGTGGGGAGGACTGGCGACGGGTGTCGTCATTGTACTGGTACTGCTTCTGGTGCCGGTCGGATGAAACCTCCTTGGGTTGAACGATAAGGGACGCGGTTCGCAAGACCAAGTCACGACCCGGCGGAATGCTCCCATGTCGTTCTTCACCAATACTTTACAATTTTCTCGGGACCGGAGTTATTCCTTTACGAAATTCCCGTCAAACCGCAACGTGCGCGGATTACCTTGAAAGCAACAACCCCATCCCGAACCACGGAGGAATATCGCCATGGTCACGGCTGAAAAAAATGTGCTCACCCACGCAACCGGCGCCGCAAAGCCCGCCAAATCCGAATCCCGGTCGCCGAGCTTGAATCTCCGGCTCAATCGCGCGCTTAATCTTCTTCTGTACATCAACTTCTGCATCCTCGCCGGAACGGGGCTGCTGCTCTGGCTCCGATTGCCGCCTCGGCGGGGTGGTCCGACCCGTCCGGAGGCGTTCGGTCTCGGACGCCACGAATGGGGCGACATTCATTCCTGGCTGTCGGTCGTCTTCATCGGGCTGATCGCCGCCCATCTTGTCCTGCACTGGAAATGGCTCCGGACGGTGGCCGCAAAGCAGCATCCGCTGTTGCTCTGGGGCGGCCTGATTGCCGGTCTGGCGATTGTGCTGGCGTTTCTGCTGGCCCCGGTAAACTGAATCCCCGTTTTCAAACGCGAAAAAGCACACCGACTCGCAAAAGTGCGTTTCGGTGTGCCTTCCGGACGGTTGGCGTCCCGCCGACGATGGCGAGAAATCCGACTTAAACGTACGGCAGGAGCGCGATCTGCTTGGCGCGCTTGATGGCCGTCGCCAGCCGGCGCTGCATGGTCGTGTTCACGCCGGTCAGACGGCGGGGAAGGATGCGCTTGTTGTCGCCGAGGAAACGCTCGAGCATCCGCGTATCCTTGTAATCAATGTAGTCAATTTTGGATTCGAGCAGCGGGCAGCGCTTCTTGCGGCGCGACGTGCGCGAACGTTGATTCGAATTCCGGCGGGGTGCCGGGGACGAAGACGGCCCGGAGGCCGGTCGGGTGTTCTGTTCTTCCATCGTCGTATCCTTTTCGAGCAGTAAGTAGATAGCAGTTAGCAGTTAGTGGTTAGCATTTAGAAGTTCTTTTCTGAACTCACTACTAACTACTGACCACTAACTACTAGTTGATGAATTCTTCCGGCTGGCGGTTCAGCAGTTTCAGGACCTCTTCGGCCCCGGCGACGCCGAGTTCGGCCAGTCGTTTCAAGTCGACGGACAATTCCGAAACCGCGGTCGGATCGTGATCTTCCTCGACGAGCAGTTCGGCGCTTTCCAGAGCAGCCGTTCCGTTGCCGATGCCGAGTTCGGCGACGATCTGTTCGTAGCGGCTTTCAATCGTGTCGCTGCTCGTTTCGTGTTCCTCGTCGAGCAGGTCGAGCGCCATCTGGAAGGAGGCGCTTGATTCGTCATCCTTCTTCTGCATCCGGAGCGCGATGCCGAGCTTGATGAACGCGAGCGGCACTTCGAGTCCGTCAGCAATGGCCTCTTTCATTTCGAATTCGGCACTGGCGCTGTCGCCGGCGATGAGCAGGGCATTGCCCAGTCCGTAGCGGGCGAGCGTGTTCTTCGGATCGATGGTGACGGCTTCGCGGTAATGCGAGATGGCTTCGTCACGGCGTTCGAGCGTCATCAGCAGATCCGCCAGGTCGTGGTGGATGCGCGAATCGTCCGGGCTGAGTCTGAGCGCGCGGTTGAACTGATCGAGCGCGGCTTCGTAGTTTTCCTGATCGGCGAACAGGCCGCCGAGTCCGAGGAAGTGGAGGGCCTCTTCCGGGTTCAGCGCGATCGCCTTGCGGTAACTCGCTTCGGAATCCTGAAACCGTCCCATTTCGGCGAGCAGGTTGCCGAAGTTGTGGTGGCTGAGGGAATCCTCGGGGGCGATGTCGAGCGCGCGGCGGAAATAGGCTTCGGACGTTTTCAGTTCGCCTTCTTCCATGTAGAACGCGCCGAGCAGGTGCAGCGGGCGGACGTCGTCGGGCGCGAGCCGTTCGGCTTCCTTGAGGTGTCTGACGCCGATCTCGAACTCGTCGGTTTCAAGCAGCAGGGCCCCGAGCCGGACGTGGGCTTCGGGTGAATTGGGGGAGAGTTCGAGCGCCGCCGCGAAGGCCGCCTCGGCTTCCTCGAAATCATCCTCTTCGAGCGCTTCTTCTCCGTGCTGGAGCAATTCTTCGAAACTCGGGCCGCGACGTTCGGCGTCGCGGGGCTTGTTCTTGCGTGATTTGTTGGCCATATCGTTACTACGGGTCAATTTCCTGCCGTGTCTCTCGGTCGTCTCAAAGCACCGCCAGCGAGCGCCGCTTCGCTTCGCAGGCCGTCAGGGCCCCGGCGAGCGCCGCGTGGTCGAGGTGCGAGCCGATGAAAACCAGATGTTCGTCGGGCGCGGGCGCGAGCGTCACGGGGCGGATGTAGAGATCGCCGTTGACATACATCACGACCCACAGGCCGGTTTCGCCTTCGAACCGGGTAAATCCTTTCGCACGAAGGATTTCCGGCGGGAGCGTCCGCATGAACGTTTCAAACTTCGTCCGGTCGAGCGCGCGGACCAACTGGCACGACAGGGTGTGAAATCCCGTATGCGCCTTGTATTCCTCGTCGCTCAGGGCCACCAGCGCCGCGCGCATCGCCGCCCGCTTGCGTTCCTGATCGGCGGTGTCGGTTTCGCCGAGCAGCCAGCGGAACTCCTCGTCGCCCGAGACGACGCCGTTGGTCACGAGCAGCACGGGGGCGTGGGGGTTGTGCTCCGCGACGTATTCCCGAATCTGGGCGATCTGTTCGGGGGGCGCTTCGTCGCCCTTGCTGATGATCAGGACGTCGGCGAACTGCGTCTGCCGCTTCACGATCGCCTTCAACACTTTCGACAGCCGGGGGAAATTCTTCGGGTCGGCGACGGTGACCATCTTCTCGATGCGGACTTTTTCGAGCAGGTGCGGCGCGGTCGCCTGATCGATCAGGTCCACCGGGTCGGCCAGGCCGGTCGCCTCGACGAAAATCATTTCCGGGCCGCGCGAGGCGACATCCGTGAATGCCTGAACGAAATCCTCGCCGATCTGGCAGCAGATGCAGCCGTCGCTGAGTTCCATCACGCTGAACCCCTCGCCCTTGAGCAGTTCGCCGTCAATGCTGATGTCGCCGAATTCGTTCATCAGGACGGCGACCTTGCGTCCGATGGACCGCATGTGGCGCAGGATTTCAAGGAGCAGCGTCGTTTTTCCGCTTCCGAGGAAACCGGAAATGACGTACGTCGGTATCGGCGACGCGGTGGCGACAGGTACGTTTTCAGGTTTCACGGGGCGTTCTCCGGGACAATACAAAGCTCTTCGGCGTCTCCACCGAAAACGGCGATGCTAGCATCCGGTCTGTTCGTTTCACAATCCCTTTCGCACGATTTTCTCCCCGCGACGGATTTTCGTGTATAGTTTCGCGCCTTCCGGACCGGACCCGAACCTTCTTGTGACGAGTGCCGCATGACGATTGCACCTGCGACTTGCAAACGCGCCCGTGAACTTTTCCAGAGCGGGCATTACAACGAGGCGCTGATTGAACTGTACAGCGTACTCTGGAATGACACCCGTGACCCGCAGGCGCACCTCCTTTTGTGGGAAGTGCTCGAAGCCCAGCGACTCGACCGGGACAAGCTTGGTCTGCTGCGCGGCGCGGTCGAGGAAGTCGCCTTCTCGCGCGGGACCAAAAAAACGACAACTCCGCTCAGTCCGGCGACCGGCAACCGGGAAGTGCCGCGCTTTCCGCTCTCGCGGGCGGTCATCCTCGTGACGGGCGACACGCGGCGGAAGGTCTTTGCCGAACTCGCGGTCGTCGAGGTCACGAGCATCAAGGGCGCGCAGCTTTCGGTTCGGGCCGAAGTCTCCATCGGGGAAACCATCCATCTGTTCGGGACGGGCGGGGAACCTGAGGAAATGATTCAGGCGACCGTCCGCAACCTCCGCCGGACGGCGGAAGGCGACCGGTTCCGCATCGGCGTCGAATTTTCGACACTGGCCGGCAAGTGGCTGCTGCCGGACGATTTTGAAAACCAGTAGTCAGTGGTTAGTCGTTAGTAGTTAGTGGCGTTTGACTGAATCCGCGTTCTTCTTCTTCCACTGACCACTAACTGCTGACTGCTGACTGCTAAAAAAACGTGACCCACGAATCCCTCCCCACGGTGAGCGTTCCGGCGTTTGCCAAGATCAATCTGTCGCTCGAAGTGGTCGGGCGGCGTCCCGACGGCTACCACGAACTGCGCACCGTGTTTCAAACGGTGAGTCTGGCCGATACGCTCCATTTTTCGCGGCTGGAGACGTCCGACATCCGCCTTGAATGCGACCGTCCGGAACTGGCGACCGATGAACGGAATCTGGTCGTCCGGGCGGCGCGCGCGCTTCAGGCGGCGGCGGGCGTGACGCGCGGCGCGGCGATTCGTCTCGAAAAGCGGATTCCGATGGAAGCCGGTCTCGGCGGCGGGAGCAGCGACGCCGGGGCGACCCTGCTCGCCCTGCGCCGGCTCTGGAACGCGACCGTGCCCGATGAAACGCTGCTCGGCATCGCGGCCTCGCTCGGAGCCGACGTTCCGTTCTTCCTCTACGGCGGGACGGCGCTCGGAACCGGTCGCGGCGACATCATCGAACCCCTTCCGGACGTTGAGGTTCCGGTGCTTCTGCTGGTCAATCCGAAGGTCGCCGTGCCGACCGCGCCGGTGTTCCGAAGTTTGAATATGCCGTTGACAAGCCCCGAACCGAGCCGTATATTCATCGCTTTCCCGCCGGAAGGCGACGCCCGAACTGTGTTTGTAAATGACCTGGAAGTGCCTGTTTTTCGGGACTTTCCGGTCGTCGGGCGGGTTCGCGAAACGCTCGTCGAAGCCGGTGCGACGGTGGCGCGGATGTCGGGCAGCGGGAGCACGGTTTTCGGTTTTTTTGAGAATGCGGCGGCGGGCGCAACGGCTGAAAATGCACTGGCCGAACACGGGTGGCGGGTCTGGTCCTGTCGAAGCGTCAGCCGCGCGGAATACGCGGAGCGGGTCGGTCGTCTGTAGGAAACCGCCCGCCGCGCCGGGTTGCTGGCGAGTCGTCCAATGGTAGGACATGCGCCTTTGGAGCGTAGAATCGGGGTTCGACTCCCTGCTCGCCAGCCATATTTTTGGCCGAAAACCGGTCCTCCCGAGTTTTTGCCGTCCCA
>JAAFHI010000164.1 GCA_013298335.1 Actinomycetota bacterium | reverse complement strand
ATGCGGAATGCGGAATGCGGAATGCGGAATGCGGAATGCGGAATGCGGAATGCGGAATGCGGCGAATTGTAGTCAGAACTTCCGCGAGTCAAGCGATTTCGTGATGAAATCGGTTTTTTTCTTCATTCCGCATTCGATATTCCGCATTCCGCATTCTTCTTAAAAGGCTGCCGCTCCGGCTTCGGCAACGGCGTGGTCCTGTTCGCCGGAACCGCCGCTGACGCCGATGGCTCCGACGACTTTCCCGTCCTTCTTGAGCGGAATGCCGCCCGCGAAAATCATGATGCGGCCATCGTTCGAGGCGTGAATCCCGAAGAACTGGTTGCCGGACTGGCTGTGCTCGGCGAGGTCCTTGGTGGCGATGTCGAAGGCGCGCGACGTGAACGCCTTCTTGATGGAAATGTCGATGCTGCCGATCCACGCGCCGTCCATGCGGACGTGCGAGACGAGGTTTCCGCCGGCGTCGGCGACGGCAATGTTCATCGGCTGGCCGATTTCGGCGGCTTTGACTTCGGCGGCGGCGATGATGCGACGGGCATCCGCGAGAGTAACCATTGAAGACTCCTGAAAAAGTGAACTGGATTGAATTGCATTGGCCGGTTCGATTTGAAACGACGGGCGGAGGTATACCGAAACGGATTGGGCGTTTCCAGCGGCCTTGACGGATGGGCTTCGGCAAGGGCGGAAGGTGGGTGGCTTACCCTGAATGAGTGAAATTTAACCTTGTTCTCAGAATAAACTCATGAAAGAACGCTATATGTTGTCCGAGGACACCTTTATGCGCATCTTACTGATTGAAGACGACTCCAAGGTTTCGAATTTCATCGTGCGGGGACTCGTGGCCGAGGGCTACGCCGTGGACACCGCCGGGTCGGGCGAACTGGGACTCGAAATGGCCGGCGTGTATCAATACGATCTGGTCATTCTCGACCTGATGCTGCCGGGAATCAGCGGAAATGATGTATTGAAGGCCCTGCGGAAGAAGAATTCCGGGGTGCCGCTGATTGTGCTGACCGCCCGCGACGGTTTGAACGACAAGGTCGAGAACCTCGAAGCCGGTGCGGATGACTATCTGACCAAGCCGTTTGCCTTCGTGGAACTGCTGGCCCGGATTCGCGCCCTGCTCCGGCGGGGGCCCATCGGGGCGAGCAACGTGCTGAAGGTCGGCGATCTGGAACTGGACCGGGTGGCGCGGCGTGTCCGCCGGGCCGGGCTGGTGGTCGAACTGACCGGCAAGGAATTCGCCCTGCTCGAATATCTCTTGAGCAACGCCGGTCGCGTGCTGTCGCGAACCATGATCGTCGAGCACGTCTGGGACCAGAGTTTTGACGGATTGACCAATATCGTCGATGTTTATGTCAGATATCTGCGCGCCAAAATCGACGATCCGTTCGAAACGAAGCTGATTCGCACGGTTCGCGGGGCCGGATACATCATCAATGAAGAAGTAAAACGCAGCGAAGTCGAAGTCTGACCTGATGAATACCAAATCCATCCGCTTTCGCCTCACCGTCTGGTATGCCGGATTCCTTGCCGGAATCCTGCTGATTATCGGGGTGAGCGGGTATCTTGGCCTGCGGTGGTACCTGAACCGGGCGATGGAGGACAATCTGAACCGTCGGGCCAATCTGGTCGGAGAACGACTGGTCAAGAACATCCCGGAAATGGGTGAGGCCTACGTCGGGTCGGAAATCGACACCCGCTGGGTTCCCAGCGCGTTTGGCCGGTTTTTCCGGGTTACCCGACGTGACGGAAAAGTGCTCTACCAGGCCGCGCCGCCCCAGGACGGTCACTTCGATCCGGCGGCGATTCCGGCCCCGAATCTGAATCTGGAAGCCCCGGGTTTTCGGCAGGTTCATCCTGCTTCGGGTGATTCGTTGACCATTTTCACGTTGCCGTATCAGATCAGTACCGGGGAGATTTACTTCATTGAAAGCGGCGTATCGGACCGTGAAAACCGGCGGGTGCTCCGCTGGCTGCTGATTTCCTTCGGGTGCGGATTCCCCTTCCTGTTGGTGACCGGCAGCCTCGGCGCCTACGTTCTGGTCCGCAACGCGCTCCGTCCGGTTGACCTGATGACGCTTGGCGCGCGCCGGATTACCGCCAGCAATCTGGGCCGCCGGTTGCTGGTCCCGCGCAATGACGATGAAATCGAGCGGCTGGGAAATTCCCTCAACGACATGATCGAGCGCCTCGAAATCGCCTTTCAGCAGGTTTCGAGATTTACCGGCGATGCGTCCCACGAGTTGAGGACGCCGCTGACGGTTCTGCGTGGCGAACTCGAAGCCATGCGGCATTCCGCCAGTCTTTCCCCGGCGGAGCAGGACATCATCGAAAGCGCCATTGATGAAACCGACCGCCTGACCCAGATTGTGACCAGTCTTCTGGCCATCGCCCGGTTCGACGCGGGCGAGGCCCGGCTGGAGCGGACCTTGCTTGATCTTGGGGAACTGGTCGCCTCGACCGTGGATCAGATCAAACTTCTGGCCGAGGATTCCGACCTCAAGCTGATGGCCGAGGTTCAAACTGGAATCATGATTTCCGGGGATCGGTCGCGTTTGAAACAGATACTGGTGAACCTGCTCGATAACGCGATCCGCTACACCCCGGCGGGTGGGACCATTTCCGTTCAGGTCACAGGGGACGACAAAAACGCCATTCTCGAGGTTCGCGATACGGGAATCGGGATTCCCCCGGCGGCGATTCCGCATGTGTTCGACCGGTTTTTCCGGGTTCAGCACGTCCGGACCAACCAGGTGCATGGGACCGGCCTTGGTCTGTCCATCGTCAAGTCGATCTGTTCGGCCCACGACGCGACCATCTCCGTCAAAAGCGAAGAGGGCCGGGGCACGACCTTCCGGATCGACTTTCCCCGGCCCAACCGGATTTCAAGCTCGAACGACTTGTCTCAGGCCGCCGAAGAACAGATCACCGGCGGTTTTGAACGGCTTTCTGGCGAGGTAAAACCGGTCCAGATCAAGCCGAGCGAAACGCCCGCGACGCTCTAATGTGACGGATTGCTGAAGATCACCCGCCGACCGCGGATTTCCCACGGATGGTGGAGCAGTTTTTCGACCGCTTCCGCGTACAGTTTGTGCTCCTGCGCCAGAATTCGGGCCGCGAGCGATGCCTCATCGTCCGCGTCTTGGACCGTGACCGCCGCCTGGGCGACCACCGGGCCGTGGTCGAGTTCCTCGTCCACCAGATGAACCGTGCAGCCGGTCACCCGGACGCCGTATTCGAGCGCCTGTTTCTGGGCGTCGAGTCCGGTAAAGGCCGGGAGCAGCGACGGATGGATGTTCAGAATCCGGTTTGGAAAGGCGCGGATGAATTCCGGCGCGAGCAGCCGCATGTATCCGGCGAGGCACACGAGCGCGGGTGCGTGGGGGGTGATGACGTCCAGCAGGCGGAGGGCGTGTTCGGAGCGGGTCAGCCCCTTGTGGGGAACGACCGCGGTGGCGATGCCGCGCTCACGCGCGTGGATCAGGCCCTGGGCGTCTTCGCGATTGCTGACGACGCAGGCGATCCGGGCCCGGAGGCGACCATCGAGAATGGCGTCGGAGAGTGCGAGAAAGTTGGAGCCGCGCCCCGAAATCAGGACGCACAGCCCCGGAACGGCGGGCGATTCCGTCGTTTCGACTGAACTCATACGATTCAAAGGTCCTTGAAGAAATTGCGGTGAAGGGAAATCACCGGGTTCGGATCCTGCCAGACGATGCTGACCACGTCGAACCGGTATGGCGTGTCCGGCGGACCGATGAGTCGCCGGTAGCGGCGGGCGGTGCGACCGAGCAGCGCCTGTTTGGCGGGGGTGACGGCGGCTTCCGGCGCGATTTGGTCATCCGTCGAACGGGTTTTGACTTCGATGAAGACCAGCGTCTCGCGATCGAAGGCGACAATGTCGATTTCTCCCCGAACCAGCGCTCCGTTCCGGTTGCGTCCGATGGGGACCCGGACGTTGCGGGCGACGATGCGAAATCCCAGGGTTTCGAGGAAGCGGGCGGCGGCGGTTTCTCCCCGCGGGCCAAGGTTGTCGGTGATGACCGGCGTCATAAACGGAACTCGCGCGTTGTTTCGGCGGTGGGCTTTCGCTACAATCGGCGCTCCGTATAACACAATCGGATGGGATCGACGCATTCGTTTTCGAGTGCCCGTCAGCCAAATTCATGCTTCGCAATATTCTGGTAACCACTGAAAATCAGGACCTGAACTCGACCATTGCCGAGGTGGTCGAGGAATTGGGGGCGAAAACCGAGTTCCGCTTTTCGCCGATGACCGACGAGGTGGCGGCGATCCAGCCGGTGCTCGTCATCGTCGATGCCGACGACCCCTGGACCTCCGGTTTTTTCTCTTCGGTCGTGACGGGCGAGTCCACTTCCGACATTCCCTTCGTTTTTCTGGTGGCCGAAGCCGAACGCTGGTTCGGAACGCCCGGTTTTCGCAACGGCATCGACAGCAAGGTAGCCAAGGAAAGCCCCAAGGAAGGGTTGAAACTGCGTTTGCAGGCGGTTTTGCGACGGGCCGAAATCAGCCACGCGCTCGCCAGATCCGACACGTCGTTCGGCATTTCATCGGTCAACCGCGCCTTCGAGGGCAACGCGGTCAAGCAGTCGCTCATTCTTCTGGTCGAAGACGACGAACCGACCCGGTTCATCCTTCAGAACGCCTTCAACGCCACGCCGCACTCGCTCATCATCGCCACCAACGGCGTCGAGGGCCTTGAACTCGCCCAGCGGACCCAGCCCGACATCATCATTTCCGACTACATGATGCCGGTTATGGACGGCCTCGAATTTCTCCAGCGGCTGCGGGGGCTGAAGGAAATTCCCTACATTCCGTTCGTCTTTCTGACCGCCAAAACCCAGTTCGAGGATCGCATCGTCGGCCTTGAAACCGGGGCCGACGAATACCTCTCGAAGCCCTTTTCCATTCGGGAACTGATGCTGCGGGTCGAACGGCTGATTGATTTTGGACGCAAGCGCCGGATTTCCGACGGTGCCCTGAGCGGGCGGCTGACCGATATCGGTCTGGCCGATGTGTTTCAGATGGTCGGACAGAACCGGAAATCCGGGTCGTTGCTGGTCGATTCCGACGATTTTCTGACGCCCTTCACCTTTGATTTTTCGGATGGGGAACTGGTTCGGGCCGACTGCGGGCACTTTCAGGGCCTCAAGGCCTTTCACCGGGCGCTGACGCTTGAAAGCGGGCTTTTCGCCTTCCAGAACCGGACCGTTTCGCTCGAACCGAACCTCGAAAGTTCCCTCGAAAACCTGCTGCTCGACGGATACACCCTCATGGATGAAAGTCGGCAACGGCTGGCCGATTGCTTTCTCAGCCCGACACCGACGCTGGCGACCGGTGACGGCTGGCGGGGAGACCTCGACCTTTCCATCACCGAGTGCGAAATTCTTCATGCCGTCGATGAGTATCGTGATTTTCAAAGCGTCCTCGATGCCGTCTCGATGAGCGATTTCACGGCCATCGACATCCTCTGCCGACTGAAGGAAAAAGGATTCGTCAAAGAGACGGTCCCGGTGGCGTCGTCGTGAATTTTCACCAGAAAAGCATCGTGTATTTTGTCCGTCCGGCGCTGCGGGCGGCGCTTTTCCCCATGTTCCGCATGGAGTATTTCGGCGTCGAAAACGTGCCGAAAACCGGGGCGGTACTGCTCGCGCCGAACCATCAGGCCTACGCCGACCCGTTCCTCATCGGTCTACCGGTACGCCGACCGATTCATTTCATGACCTGGGAGCGACCGTTTCGCGAACCGTATCTGCGACCGATTCTCAAGTATTTTCAATGCTTTCCGGTCAGTCATGACAAGCCGTTCGACAAAAATGCCCTGAAAACCACCCAGGAACTGCTCCGCGCCGACCAGTGCGTGATGATTTTTCCGGAGGGCGCGCGCACCAAGGACGGCGGGCTGACCGAATTCAAGCCCGGTGCGTTCCGGGTCGCCATCAAGTACCGCGTGCCGATTGTCCCGATTACCCTCAACGGGGCCTTCGACGCCTGGCCGCAGCAGAAAGCCTGGCCGCGACCGGGCAAGATTTCCGTCTACTTCCACCCGCCGATGACCTTTACCGCCGAAGATCGCGATATTCGCGAGGTTTCCGCCGAGGCCGCCGTCGCGGTCCGAGACGTCATCGCCAGCCGCCTGATTCCCACCGGATTGCTTTCCGAATCGAACCTCGGAAAATCCGCATCCACGTTCTAAGCCGAAAAGACTCCCCCCAATGCCGAATGAACCCTCACGGGAAGACCGCCTGATTGGTCTTGCCACCGAAGCCAGAAAAAAAGCCATCGCCCCCTATTCGAATTTTCACGTCGGCGCGGCCTTGCTGACGACCGATGGGCTGACCTTCTCGGGGTGCAATGTCGAAAACGCCTCCTACAGTCTGACCATGTGCGCGGAACGGGTGGCCTTGCTGAAGGCGCTTTCCGAGGGCCACCGGAATTTTGAAATGGTGTGCGTCGTCGGCCAGGGCGAACGCATCACCACGCCCTGCGGCCCCTGCCGCCAGTTGTTGTGGGAATTCTGCGGCAACATTCCCGTCGTGATGGCGACCGTTGACGGGAAACGTGCGACCACGACGCTCGGCACGCTGCTGCCGAATGCCTTCGATTCGTCTTTTCTGGGGAAGTAGAATCGAACCGGTCCACCGCCTATATATAAAGGATCGCGCGCGCGTACGATGAACGGATCTTCAAAGTTCCGGATTTCAGCCCTCCCTTCCTGCCACCTTTGGTCAGGTAGGGAAGGTAACGTGATTCAGTCCGGCAACCGTTGGCAACGACTGCTCCTGGCTCCCTGAAACCGGCCAACAATCCGGTTTCCGGGAGAGGTTCTTCGCATTTTCCGGTGGATGCCGGGATGCAGAATTCGGAAGTCCCATTGGGGCTGCCGGATTTTTTTTTGACCTCAAACCCGACCGGTGGCAGGCATCCGCCCTTGATATTTTGCTTTCGATTACCTCTTCTACTGCCCATATCACTTTTGAAATGAAGTACTTGCAGCTCTTTTTGGGAAAACCCGCCACGTGGGCCAGTCGGATTTTCAGCTTGAAG